>JADFIX010000383.1 GCA_022566435.1 Planctomycetota bacterium | reverse complement strand
TATGCCGACTGCGACGGCAACGGCGAGCTCGACATCTTCGATTTCCTCTGCTTCCAGAACAGCTTCGTGCTCGGCGAGCCGTACGCCTGCGACTGCGACCCCGATCCGGCCTGCGACATCTTCGATTTCCTCTGCTTCCAGAACGCGTTTGTGGGCGGGTGTCCGTGAGCGCAGAAGTGACGGAGTGACAGGGTGACTGAGTGACGAAGGGGGGAAGCGGAAGGGAGAAGCGATGGAGAAGAGGAAGAGACGGAGCGGAGAAGAGAACTAGAGACGTGGAGACGAAGTGGGAGAGGGGCGGATGGTCGGTGTGGATCGGCGAATCGCATCGGGCTGACGCGGGTACGAATGCCCGGCCGGGCCAAACTGAGATCGGCCTTCTCGGTGCGCCGGGGCCGACGGTGGACGTGATCGCCTCAGAATCACGAAATGATGGCTGAAAGCACTTGCTCCCCATTGTGGTCGTCAGGACACTCGCGTATACTGGTTCCATGAGGCGTGTCTCCGCCGCCCGGCAGTGCCGGGCTCTGGTGACCGGCCGAGTTCGAGACAGCCGCGACTTTCGGCCTTAGCCCGAGAGCGCACTGATCGGAGAATCAAAGATGACCATCAGAACTCCCCCAACGGCGCTCGGCGTGTGGGTGCTTGTCCCTCTTCTCTCAGTGATCGCCGCTTCCGTGCCGGCAGCCCGCGCTCAGTTTGCCCCCGCGGTGCACTACGCCGCCGGCGACGGGCCGAACTCCGTAGCGATCGGCGACCTCGACGGCGACCAGGTGCCGGATCTGGCTGTCGTGAATCAGTACAATCATCCCGGCACCAACGACGTATCGGTGCTGCTCGGATTCGGCGACGGAACCTTCGCCCCTGCAGCGCATTTCTTTACCGGTGATCGGGCCAGAAGCGTCGCGATCGGCGATCTAGATTACGATGGGGTGCCCGACCTGGCTGTTGCCAACACGGAGACCCAAAATGTCGCAGTGCTGCGTGGGGTCGGTGATGGTACGTTCTTGGCCGCATTGCACTTCGTCACCGGGAATAGCCCTGAGTCGGTGGCGATTGGCGACCTCGATGGTGACCTGGTGTCCGACCTGGCCTTGGCCCGTTTTGGCGGCACCGTTTCGATACTGTTCAACCAGGCTCAACTTTCGGGTACGTGTTGCCTTGATACAAGTTGTAGCATCGAAACCTGTGCCGACTGCCGGGATTCCGGGGGGACCTTCCTCGGCCCAGATACTACTTGCGACGATACTACTGACACAGACGGCGATGGGGTATCGGATGTTTGCGACGTATGCCCATTCGGTGACGACACCGTCGACACCGACTCCGACGGGATACCGAACGACTGCGATGAATGCCCTAACGGCAGTAACACCGTCGATAGCGATGGCGACGGGGTATTCGATGGCTGCGACGCATGCGACAACAATGTCCCCGGCGATTGTGACCTTGTCTCGCTAATCCTCGCAGCGGCGCCACACGACATTCTGAAAAACCGCTACATCTCCATCGACCCGCGTGGCGAGGATCTTGCCAACGTGGGCGGTTTACCTTTTGACATACGAGTGACACTGTCGAGTACGCTCGTGAACGGCGTGACAGCCGTGGGTTCGTCTTGGTGGGCCAATGAACCGGGTCGCAACTGCATCTCCGTTGTCGGCCCTACGCAACCCGTCTCCCCGATCAACTGGGATGCGTGCTCGACGCTGCACCTGACCGGCTGTCCGATCATGCCGTCATCGACATACGACATCGTCCCCGTGATCGACGGTCTGCAGTTTGGTCCTGCGCTGGCGGCAGACACACAGGCCAGGCCTGCGGGCGGCAAGTGGTGGGGGGACGTGGTAGGCCATCGCGATCCGGTGGCCGACGTTTGGGGGCCGCCGAACGGCTTCGTGGCCATTGATGACGCGGTAGCGGCTATCAAGACATTTCAGGATCCGACAAGGGTGGGACCGGGTTGTGCCATAACGCCGTGTAACGCGACGCACGTTTCATTGACGGACGTACATCCGGCCGGTTCCCCGGTGGAGCCGTGGGGTACGCCCAACCTTCAGGTCGACATCAACGACGTGTTTGCCATCATTCTGGGCTTCCAGGGATTCGAATATCCCGGTCCGGAGATTCAGCTCTGCACCGATCCGTAGGACTACAGACGACAGTTTATTCGCCGCTAATACTTCCACCTTTGATTGCTTCGGCTATGCACGGGCCGGATGATCCAGGTCGATACACGGTATCTATAGCCGTGAGGTCCGATCTGCGACCCATACAGGGTCGAAAGAGTCAAAGGGGTTTCGATATCCGTGGGCCGCAGCGCTAAGATCAAGACGCTCCGTTCGGGCTGTCTGACGTGCTCCTGGCCTGCTCTGCTAATTTTTCATCGTTGTATTCGAATAATACAGCGCCTGCGAAGGCGGTTGTTCCTGCCGCCTTGTGATTTTCGAAATTCGTGATGACGTCCTTTGTTGCCGGAATCCAGTATTCCCGCCATTTGATGTCGGGGTCCAGGACGAAGAGGACGCGGGGGGCGGTAATCCCCCGAGCGGTGGCGATGCGGGCGACCCAATCATCCAGAGTGGCGCGGTCCTTCGGGATCGGAAGGGTGGATAGGCCCGTCTCCAACGCGACGAATTCGTGGAAGTTGCTGACCACGATCAGCTCAGGAGATGCTTCGTCCTTCAGCCAACCGTAGAGTTTCGCCGCGTCCGGCGTGAAGCACCGAGCCCAATAGCCCGACGGTGTCGTCTCCCGCTCGGCCGCCAGCCACCGCTGATAAGGACGCGGCCACTCATAGCGAACCAGCCAGGAACAAGCGATTAACAAGAGTGCGCAGGCAGTTATTCGAATGATTCGCCGCGAGATCCAGTTGCCATCGGCGGAGAACCACAGCACAGGCATGGCGAACAGAACGAAATAGAGCGGCCTGACCGGCCGGTAGTATCGTTCGAGGGCCACGTAGTCGAATTTGTCACCGAACACGGTTGTTGCCCCGATGAGCATCACGAATAGCGCGCCGACGACGCACAAGCTCAGCCGCCAACCTTGCCGAGGGTCTAGATCCGAGCCGCGCGCGTAAGCAACCGTTCCCGGTGCCCCGGTGCGATCGTCGAGTCTTTCTTCCAGAGAGTTTTTTGAAATCTGCTTCCATCTCCAGAGTGCTATTCCGGAAACAGCCACGACCGGCCACAACGCGAAGATCCAGCGAGCGAGCCAGTGATAATCGTAGAATCCCAGCGCGGTGAAGTTCGACCACGCCGTTGCCAGCATGGCCGGTTCGAAGTGAAACCCGATGCCGCTGCCCAGATTCATTTGGGTTTGCGCCGATCCCTGGGCGAAGGTCCGGTTGACGGTTAGCAAAATGACCATCGGCACCGCCGCCGCGATCGCAAACGTGACGACATCACGAGCGTGCAACCGGCGACCGATCCGCTCGATCAGAAGGAACACCCCGATTCCAAGCGGGATGAAGACGCTCGCGTATCGTATCCAAAAGAGCCCGCCGGCGAGCAGCCCGGCCGTCACCAAATACAAGGTTGCTTTCGAGTCAAACCTTTGTGACGAATCGGCGTCACACCGACTTGCACCGCGGTCTTCATCAACGCGCGGATCTTGTGAGGTATCTTCGCGATCGAAAACCGCGGTACATGTGAGCAGTAGCGCGTATGGCAGCAGAGCCACCACGACGGCGTCGGTGGTGGGATCGATCAGAAAGGAGACGGTCACGGAGCATCCCGCCGCGACCGCGGCCAGCAGCGTACCCGCCACGCCGCGCGGTGACATTCTCTTGACCCAGACGAACCAACCCACCAGCGCCAGAGCGCATGACGCGACGCTGATCCATCGCAAGGATTCCAACGCGGAAGCGCCCGTCACGCGGCGGACCCCCCAGACCAGCAACGAATACCCCGCAGGCCACTGGGTCAAGAAGCCCCAATCGTACTGCCATTCCCACGGCTGGAGCGGGGCGATCGGTTGGAGTGACGTGAGCCCGAGCCCTTCGTAAAGGCGGTTCGCGGCCAGAAGCTGATAGCAATAGTCCGAGGAAACGCGCGGCGGAATCTGTGTCCGGTGGGGCAGGGCGGCGAGAAGGGCGAACGTCGCGCCGACAGCCAGAGGAATGGCCAAACGGCGGGCATAGTCTTGGATGCGCGAGGGGACGGCGTCCGACGCGGCGGGTGCCGTGACACGCACGTTCCGTGGAGTCATGACGGGGTTAGATCGCCCGTTCGGCAAGTTCAATCTCCCGCAGGCCCCTTGCTCATGATGTTGGGTCCCGCGCCCTACGTTCCGTTATCGGTCCTATCGACCGGCGGTCGTCGTCGGTAAAGCGCTATCCGTGTCCGATAGGAATCTCTTTAAGCGGGCCGGCGACCATTCCGACATGATTATGGGAACTAGACCATGAAATTATCAATCGTCATTCCAGCTTTTAACGAAGAAGAGGCCATTGGATCCACGATCGAGCGCTGCATTGCGGCGCGGCAGGCGATTGTGGATGGTTCGCCGATCACCGACATGGAAATTGTGGTCGTCAGCGACGGTTCCACCGATCAAACGGCGGCGATTGCCCGCGGCTACGATCAGATTCGGCTCATCGAGTTCGAGCGAAACCGCGGTTACGGGGCGGCCATCAAGCGTGGGTTCGAGGAGAGCGACGGCGAAATCGTCGGCTTTCTGGACGGCGACGGTACGTGCGAACCCGCGTTTTTCGCCACCTTGTGTACGGCGCTGATCGACGAAAGTGCCTCTGTGGCGATCGGGTCACGGATGGGCCCGCAGAGCAAAATGCCTGGCGTGCGGCGGTTAGGCAACCGGATTTACGCCGCCATACTATCGGCGCTAAGTAATCGGGCCGTGACCGATACGGCGAGCGGGATGCGGGTCATTCGTCGTGACGTGCTGGACGGGCTGTACCCGTTGCCGGACGGATTGCACTTTACGCCGGCCATGAGTGCCCGCGTGCTGATGGACGACTGGCTGACGATCGTGGAACGTCCGATGTCGTATGAAGAAAGGGTCGGGGATTCGAAGCTGAATGTGTTCCGGGACGGTGTGCGGTTCTTCCATGTGATCTTTCAG
>JADFIX010000382.1 GCA_022566435.1 Planctomycetota bacterium | reverse complement strand
TTCAAGGACAACTCCTCTAATCCGCGCTGCTCAACGTGATCAACTTTCAGACGCTCATCGCAACGCAATCGGCAAGAATCTGCATGGCCGCCGGCGATGACGCGGTGCTGGAGTTCGGGTTGCGCCGGGCGCAGGGGATCGATGGCGCCCTCGCGGCGAGCCGGGCAGCGTACCTCGGCGGTTGCAGCGCAACTTCCAATGTACTTGCAGGAAAGCTGTACGGCATTCCCGTGCGAGGCACCCACGCACACAGCTGGATCATGTCGTTCGACGAAGAAACCGAAGCATTCGAACGCTATGCGGAAGTACTACCCAACAACTGCGTGTTTCTTGTCGACACCTACGACACCCTTGCCGGCGTTCGCCACGCCATCGAGGTGGGGCACCGCCTCCGCAAGAGAGGCCACGAAATGGTGGGGATCCGCCTGGACTCGGGAGACTTGGCATACCTGAGCATCGAAGCTCGCCGTCTGCTCGATGACGCCGGTTTTGAAAAGGCCGGGATCGTGGCATCGAACGAGCTCGACGAGCATGTCATTCAGGATCTCAAGCTCCAGGGAGCCACGATCGCGGTTTGGGGCGTGGGTACGAGACTCGCAACGTCCTACGATCAGCCCGCACTCGGCGGGGTTTACAAACTGGGGGCCACCCGCAAAGACGACGGCACCTGGACGCCGCGAGTAAAGCTCTCCGAGCAACCCATCAAGACCTCGATCCCTGGAATGCTGCAGGTCCGACGGTTCGAAAACAATCACGGCCTCGTCGCGGACATGATCTTTGACGAGATCACCGGCGTCGATGACGCCCGGCTGATCGTGGACCCGAAGGACCCCACCCGCCGCAAAAAAATCAGCAGCAAAGCGACGGCGCGCGACCTGCTGGTGCCGGTGGCACGCGGCGGCGAGGTTGTCTTCCAGGACGAACCCGTGGCGGCTCTGCGTCAACGGGCCAAGCGCGAACTCGCTAAGCTGCACCCCGGCACGCGCCGCTTCATGAATCCCCACGAATACCCCGTCGGGCTCGAGCCGGCACTCCACGAACTGCGAAGCCGAATGATCGACGATGCTCGAAAGCGTGCCATGTCCATGGCAGAGATCGAGTGATGAAGCTCATCAGCGTACGCGCGGACGAACTGCGCAAGTGTAGTGGCGTGACACCGTCTGATCCGAATTCCAGGAAAAACTCCCAAGCCTTGACTCGGGCACTGCTCTTCCCAATTCCGTCGGGCGGGTTCCGCGGGAAACTTCGCGGGCTGCGAATCGAGCAGGAGCCCTAAGCCGATGCCCGCCGGACCGTTGAGGCGATTCTTGCAGCTGTTTTCCGCTGTGAACTTGACTTAGTGTCATCCGTACACGATACTAAGTTTACAAGGAACACCGAGGAGCGAACGATGCCCCACACCTACCAATTCCCGAGAGCCGCACTCACCGTCGACATCGTGATTTTCGCCCTCGATGAGGAGGACCTGAAGGTCATGCTGATTCAGCGCGACATTGAGCCGTTTGCCGGCCGCTGGGCGCTGCCAGGGGGGTTCGTCCGTGTTGCCGAGACTCTCGAAGAAGCCGCCCGGCGAGCACTCGAAGAGGAAACCGGTCTCGAGAACATCTTTCTGGAACAGCTCTACACGTTCGGCGATGTACGCCGCGATCCCCGCGAGCGCGTCGTGACGGTGGCGTACTTCGCCCTGGTAAACTTGGTCGGCCATCAAGTTTGGGCCACTACCGACGCACGTAACGCGGCCTGGTTCGCCACCGGCGATTTACCGACCCTTGCGTTCGACCACAAACACGTTTTCGCGACGGCGCTGGCCCGGCTTCGGGCCAAAGTGCGATACCAACCGATCGGGTTTGAGCTTCTTCCCCGGAAGTTTGCCCTGCGTGAGCTGCAACACCTATACGAGGTGGTCCTTGACCGGGAACTCGATAAGCGGAACTTCCGCAAGAAAATCCTGAGTATGGACATCCTCGTCGAACTCAACGAGATCGAGAAGGACGTGGCACACCGCGCTGCCCGTCTCTACGGCTTCGACGAGAAGAAATACGACCGCAAAACTCGCCGTGGATTCAACTTCGAGTTGTGATCATGTTGACGACCAACCCCCAGCCCGACGCTTCGACAGTCGATCGAGTCAAGATCGTCGAGGGAGACCTGCTGGATCAACCGGTCGATGCCAGCGTCAACGCTTGGAATCGCAACATCATCCCCTGGTGGCTCCTGCTTCCTCAGGGCGTCAGCGGCGCTATCAAACGGCGTGCAGGTTTGGACCCGTTTCGTGAACTTGGACGCGCCGGCCCCATCGCGCTCGGTCAGGCGGTGATCACCGGGCCCGGACGCCTGCCGCACAAGGCCATTATTCACGTCGCCGGCATCAACCTGCTGTGGCGTGCATCTGAGCGTTCTATCCGCGACTCAGTCACCAATGCGGTTCGGCTCGCGACTGAATGTGGAATGCAATCGATGGCCAGGCCCTTGATCGGCGCCGGCACTGGCGGCGTCGGCGCTGAGCGAGCCCGAGCGATCATGGCGGACCAACTCCAAAGGTGTAGCCCACAAATCGACGTGTACATCGTGATATTCAAAAAGGAAATGACAAAATGAGAGCCCTCATCCTTGTCGACATCCAGAACGACTTTACGCCCGGCGAACCCGGCGGCGCGCTGGCGGTACCCCATGGCCATGATGTCATCAGCGTCGCTATTCGACTCATGCCCGAGTTTGACCTCGTCGTGGCGACTCAGGACTGGCACCCGGCGGACCACAAGTCCTTCGCCGGCCATCACGCCGGGAAGGTTGTTGGCGACGTCGTCACGCTGGAAGGTCTGGATCAGATTCTATGGCCGGACCACTGCGTTCAGGGCACGCCCGGCGCGAACTTCTGCGATGAACTCAACCACGCGGGCATCCATGAGGTGGTTCGCAAAGGAACCGACAGCGGTATCGACAGCTACAGCGGGTTCTTCGACAACGGCCACCGCAAAGCGACGGGTCTGGACACCGTGTTGCAGAAACACGGCGTCGACGCACTCCACATCATGGGTCTGGCCACCGACTATTGCGTGAAATTTACGGCCCTCGATGCCGTGGAACTCGGATTCAAGACCACCCTGATCGTCGAGGGCTGTCGCGGCGTCGAGCTTCAAGCGGGCGACTGCGATCGCGCGATCGAAGCGATGCGAGAGGCAGGTGTCGACATCTGGACCAATACCGCACCTAGCGAGAGTAGGATTGCCGCCCATCACAAGAGAGGTGAGTCATGATTGCGACGAAAACCTGCCTTCCTGGCTTGAGTCAATGACCGCGTCCGACAGAAAGATCGACATGAATCTTCTCGCTGGCATCTACGCCGCCACCTGTACAAGAAGGAACGACTCGAAATGACCGCGGCTGAACTCAAACGGATAAGCAAGTCGATGAGCTACGTGCTCCGGCATCGCCCGGACACGATCGGCATCCAACTCGAACCTGCCGGCTGGATCGAAGTCGAGGAGTTGCTCGCCGCCTTCGCACGCCATGGCAAGTCGTTTTCGCTCGATACGATCAAGCATGTCGTCACCGGAAATGACGTCTGGCTAACCGAGTCGGTGGCCCAGCGTTACTTGAAGATCGTCGGTGGTGCCTTAGCGCCATAATGGATCCAAGTCCAAGGACTCAACGGGTCCATTCGATTGGAACTCCGAGCACTCCGCTCTTGCTATTTCGCCCCAAGCGTCGGAGAGAGCGACGACTCCTTTGTAACGCGGCGAGTTTGGGTCCGGCTGTTGCGCGCTAGCGATAGGCAGGTTCAATGAACCGACCATTCCCGCAATGATAATGAGAATTCTGCAGCGATGAATCATTCTTGAACTCCCAGTGTAATCTAGCCTTCTTTCCGGCAATCGAGCCTCACGCGGACTCCCTCTTTGCCAGATCACGCCCCCGGATACGCCAAAACGGAGGGCGCCGCGGGGGGCTACGAGAAAAGACGAACGGCAGCCACGGTTCCTGCTATAATTTTTAAAAATATTTTAGCGAGTGAGTTGAACTATGTCCAAAAGATGTGAATTCCTCGTTTCCACGGTCGCACAGATGGAGGCGCTGGCCTCCCCGATCCGGCACCAAATCCATCTGGCCATGGAGATGCTCGGGCCATGCTCGGTCAACGAGCTTGCCGAACGTATGGGGCGCGTTCCCGAAACGTTGTACTACCATGTCCGTCGGCTGGAAAAGGTCGGCATTTTGGCGAAGGTCGGTACCCGAGATGCAGGCATGCGTGAAGAGGCAATCTACCGGCTCCAAGGGAAAAGGCTTCGTGTCGATCCACGTCAAACATCGCCGCGGTTTCTCAAAGCAATGGCCAAGGGTTGCGGATCGCTTCTGCGATTTGCCCAGAGGTCCTTCGAACAAGCACTCGAAGCGCGCGCCGAACGTCGTACCGTTCCGAAACGCAGTCTTCGCATCGAGCAGGTAGCCGTCCGGCTTTCCGCCCGGAATCTCGTGGAGCTAAACAATCGCCTGGATGGTCTTCAAGAATTCCTTTCCGACGCGGACGAAGCCGATGACAAACAGATGTATGTCATCACCGTCGCAACGGCACCACTATGAGTACTCATCGACACATCAATCATCTATTCCGTCGCGCCGGGGATATGCATCCCCCAGCCTGAGCTCCAACCAATCGCCGATAGTGCCGATAGGTTGTCACCCGCGATCCATCAACCAGGCGTCCTCATGGAGCCAACTACGATTGGGGTTGAGATTCCCGTTCTATGCCCTCACGGAAATCTTATTGCCGAACGGGAGGCTCGGTACCGCCCGAGCCGAAGTTGCACGAGGGCATCTGCTTGGGCCCTAACCGAGCCCGGCGCTGACACGGTAATCGCTGGACTTTGTCGGTCTTCGATGGTCCCGAATGGTCTAGTAGGATGGGGGCACGAATCCCCCGGCCCCCGCATGAGAGCCCCGAAACGCGTTTTTCATCGGGTACTCATCGGGTATTCTGGTTTTACGAATCCATAAGTACTTGTCAATAAAAGACTTACAAATGGAGGCGGGGGGGGGGGGGGAAACGAATACGTTGGCTAGACCGAGAACCCACTTCGGCATGGAGGCGAG
>JADFIX010000381.1 GCA_022566435.1 Planctomycetota bacterium | reverse complement strand
AACTGTCGGTGCTTTCGGCGCAGTTTTGGCCCGGACACGGATCGCTGCCGGCCTGACAACCCAACGCGGCGTCGCATGTTTCCGCACCGTCGCAGAATACGCCGTTTTGGCAGTTGTCGTCCACGGCGATGTTTTCGCACGAGTCGGTACCTGCGTTGCACGAATCGTCAGTGCAGCCGACATCGTCGTCGCAATCCGGTGCGGTGCCGGCCTGGCACGAACCGCCGACACAGGCTTCCGCGCCAGTGCAGAAGAGGTCATCGTCACAGTCCGAGTCAAACGTGCAACCACCCTGAACAACAGTGATCGTTCCCGCCATTCCGACGTTCGTGTGAACAAAGCAATAATACGGATACACGTCGCCGGGCATTACATTAGCATCGAGGAACGTCTGGTCGAACAGGCGATCAAAAGTCGTCCCGACCACGAGAGTCGGGTCGCCGGAACGAAAGTTGCCGTCAGGATTGCCGAAAAGGCCGTCTATTACACCACTTTCGACATTATGAAAGCCACTTACCCACTCCCATTGAACAGTGTCGCCGACGTCGATCGTGATATCGGCCTCAACGAACTCGATGCCATCGAGTTCGACGTTGTGCGTCGTTTGTGCCCAGGTGGGGATGGCCCAGAAGGACAAGACGGCGACGAGCTTGAGAATATCCATTCGCTTGACGTCGTTCATCAAAGTGGGGTTTGGGTGCCACTCGCCGGCCGGCGGTCGTACCGAGACTGATGTTCTAAACGACCTCCCTTCGATAGGTCGAAGCTCGCTTCGTAACGGTTGGCGGTTTGCCGTGATCATTCCCAGTCCCTCTTTCTGAATCCTCGAGTTTCCGATTCCACCTCACGAAAACGGGTGTACCCGCGGTGACGACGGGCAGGGCCATGACGACAACGCCCCATTGGGAGACGGCCGGAATAGCCTCTCCCCGTCCTGCCGATGTGCCTCGCAGGCGCGGCGCAGCTTATCCACGACCGTGGCCTACCTAGCGATGTCCCGGAGAACCCATTTATTGCAACAGATCCAGTTCTCATGCTGAATTTGCCGTAGATTGTCGTATCGCCCGGCTAAAGAATGACTTTCTCCGGGTCCACGGCACGGCAAAACCAGGAGCCGACATTTCTTGATTCTCGAGCTCGGCTGATCGCTTGAATTTCGATTATTCCAATCCGCCGAGATAGACTTGCAAGTCGAGGATTTCCTGATCGCTCAGGTCGTACTTTCCGCCTGTGTGCGGGGTGTCGCCTCGCAAGAATTCGTCAAGCGTCTCGACCTCGACATCAAGCAAAGCCGGGGCGTCGAGCGCGCAGCCTCCGCTCGCGTCGGCACAATGGCAGCCACCGCATCCGTTCGAGACATAGATCGCTTCGCCGGTGCCGTGATCCCCGTCCGAATCATCTCCGTCGTCCGAATCATCCTCCGCCCGGTCCGCGACAGCGTTGGCGAAGTCGGTGAGAAAAATATCAAGAGCCGTGCGACCGGTTGCCGCAAGGGATTGAGAGAGGATTTCGTCAAAGTTGGTACCGCAACCACAAAAAAGCAAGGCCAATAGCGGCATATTCCTAAAGATGAAGCCGCGTTTTGCTACGATCATGATCGGTTCTCGATTGGTGGTTCGCGGCGCGTCATGAAGACGGCACCTTCCACCCCTTTTTCAAGAGCGGCGATTCACCGAAATGCGGGTCGTGGCACCGCGTACAATCGTCCACCCCTTTACCCTTGTTGTGCGCCTTTTCGCTGAGGTCTTCAGGCTCATCGTGACACTCCACGCACATCTCCAACATCGGCATCTTCAAAAGCCCCGCGTGGCCGCTTCGATGCATATCGTGGCACGTGATGCATTGTCCATCCGACACGGGGAAGTGGCCGACGCGCTCGCCGAAATAACGATCATGACAGCCACGGCACTGGTCGAGGAAATCCGCGCGTGGCTGCATACGCTGCGTCGCGTCGTGGCAGCTACGACAGTCCCGACTGACGTACGGTGGGTGGAAAGAGCGGTACTTGGGCTCGGCTCGAAGGAGTTCGGCCGGTGCGGGCGTCGGTGTGGGTTCGTGCGATTCACCGGTCTGTGACGCCACCGGTTGGTCTTCCGGAATATCGAAAAACCAGTGCTTCAGGCGGAAGCGTGCGGACTCGGAGCACCCCACGAACGCCACCACCAACAGAATAGCGATACAAACAAGTCGTCGCATGGCTCTAGCCCTTGCAAATCGTTCGGGACGCCGACGCCCCGCTCTTCTTTACTTAGAATAACGCGATCTTTCGGAATATCAACGGCGAATCGGGCTTATCGTCGCCGGCAAGCAATTCGAGGGCGCCGATGTGGATGCCGGACCCCGCGTCGCCCAAAGCTTAAGTAGGTTCAGGACAAAACTCACAGGTCGGGGCGCCGGGTGTCGGTTTTTTCTGTTGCGAATTGCCGTGAGTTCGCATATAGGTTCGGCGTGTCAATCGTCGAACTGTTCCCGGCGCGGCGACGCGGCGTGGTGGTTCGTGCTTTCGGCGTACGGGTACAGGGATTTCGGCGCGGTGAAACCCTTACGCAAGCTGATCGAAAAATACGCAGTCGGCGCAGCGGTCGTCGCGTGTGCGGTAACCGTTCCGGTTTCCTATGCGCAGGACGACGAAGAGAAACCTCGCGGCCTACTCACGCTCGATTACTTGGACGCCTATCTCGAACTCGAGGCCGAATACAGCGATGCCTGGGTCCGCACCCGCAACCGCAATGCGTTCAGCCGACATCGCACGCAGAAAAACCGCGATCGACTGTTCGAAGAGCGTATCGGGCTCAAGCTCGGCGGCACGATCGTGGATCCGCGGTTCATCACCTACACCGCGGACCTCAGCTTCGCCCTGACACAGGCGCACTTCGAAGAGGAAATTGACGGCCGCGAGCAGTCCGATAGCGACCATAACTACCTTGTGCATTACGACGCCCGGATGAACTTCTTCCCCGGCAAGCGTTTTTCCGGGTCGATCTATGGTCTCCGACAGGACAATCGCATCAATCGGCGATTCCAATCCACGTTGAATGAACAGCGGACCGGATTCGGCACGAGCTGGGTATTCGCGCACGACAAAGTCCCGATGGATTTCTCCTACGATTACACCGAGACGGATCGAACGGGGAATCGCCAACAACGCGATAACGAGCATTTTACCGAAAGCACGTTTCACTACGGATTGGAGTGGCTCATCTCCGATACGCAGAAACTCGAGCTCTCGTCCGAACACGCCAAATCAAAACAGGAATATCAAGGGCTCGATGACGCCTTTGAGACGACCCGCGATCTAGTGATCGTCGACCATGAACTGCAATTCGGCGACGATGGGCAACACGAGCTGCGCACACGCGTGCGTTGGCAGGAAGAGAGCGGCGACTTCGCCCGCGATCTGTTCGAGATCGGCCCGCAACTCACGCTGCACCACAGCGATACACTGCAAACGATGTACAAATATCAGTTCAATCGAGAACGCTACGAAGGCCTCGACATCGAGACGCAGCGCGTCGAGTTCCAATTGATTCACCAGATGTACACGAACCTCACGACGACGTTCGGCGCCTTCGCGCTCTACGAAGATGTGGAAGACGACATCAACACGACACAATATGGAGTGTCCATCGATTGGCAATACAACCGTCGAAACCGATGGGGGCACTTTTATGCCAATTTGGCGTTGGCCTACGATACGGAGGAAATCGACGGCGACAGCGGAAAGCGCGTGATTCTCGATGAGTCGGCCACGTTTCGTGATCCCGTTTCGGTCATTCTTCGAAACCGAAACGTGATTCCGGTTGGCATCCTGGTGACCGACACGACGAACAAGCGGCGCTTCCGCATCGGCGTGGATTATCTCATTATCGTCACCGGCAACGTCACCAGGCTGGTCCGTGTCCGTTCGGGCAACATCGCCGACGGAGACACGGTGTTGATCGATTACATTTACCGCACGCCGACCGACGGACAGCTTGACACTACTCGCGTCGACCTGAGCTTGGAACAACGATTCACCAACGGGCTGACCCCGTTTTACCGATTCTCCTACCGCAATCAGGAGGAGGACTCGTCATTCGGCTTCGCCGGACGGGCCGACAGAACGGATCATCACCGGATCGGCGTCAACTTCGAGCGAGCGCGTTACACGCTTGGCGCCGAATTCGAGATTTTCGACGATACGATCGAACCCTACGACGCATTCCACGTAAACGGAATGATTCATATTTTGCAGCAGCAGGATCATCACGTGGATATTTCAACGCGGTTTTCCCGCTTCTTTTTCGAAGGCGGCTTTGACGATCGAAACGTGACGTTGGTCGATGTGCAGTTCGATCACCGCTGGCGGCTGACGGAATGGCTGTCCACGATCGAACGCGTCACCTATCGCTACGAAGACAACTCGATCGCCGGCGACACGCACGGCTGGGACGTAACCGCCGGATTCGAGTTTGTGCGGGGCGACCTGTCGGGCGAGCTGACGTTCGAGTACGATCGACTCAATCTTCCCGGCTCGGATGAAGAGGACTTTGGTATTTATTTCAGAGTTCGCAGAGAGATTCCAAATGTTCTGGGTACATGGTAAGCGCGGTCCGATGATCAGACGAACGGCATGGGTGGTTTGTGCCGTGGTGCTGTCCGGCTGCGCCCATCCCAAAGGCGTCATGTTCGAGTCGATCGACCCGCCGAAGGTCTGGCCGCCGCCACCGGAAACGGCGCGCATCAGGCTGATCGGCGAGCTGTCCGACAGTTCCGATCTGAAGGCGGCGGTGACCGGCGGTGAGGCTTTTCGCACGGTCTTCCGCGGTCCGCGACCGTCGATCAGATTCCTCGGTCCGCATGGGCTGGCCTATCACGAGCGAGGGCTGCTGGCCGTGGCCGACACGGCCGGTGCGACGGTCCATCTTCTTGATTTGGAATCGCGGACGCACGTTCGTATCGGCGGCTGGAACGACGAGCGATTTCATGCACCGATAGGTCTTGCGTGGGTTGGTGATCGGCTTTTCGTCACGGACGTCGGGCGAGGTGAGATCATCGAATTCAACGTGCACGGCGAATACCGACAGCGGTTCGGCGGCGATGACCTGGAGCGT
>JADFIX010000380.1 GCA_022566435.1 Planctomycetota bacterium | reverse complement strand
AAAAAAACCTCTTCAGCAAACGGAAAGGTAAACAGCTCTACGATTCAAAGGCCGGGCAGTTTCTGCCCGATCGGTTCGTTCGCGGCACTTGTCCACACTGCGGGGGAAAGAACGCCTTTGGCGACCAATGCGAAGATTGTGGACGCTCCATGGATCAGATCGAACTCGTCGATCCGATTAGCGAACTGACAGGTACCACGCCTCAACTGAAGGAAACCATTCACTGGTATCTCCGTCTCGACCAATTGCAGGCAAAGTTGGCCAAATGGCTGGAGAGCAAGCAGGCCGTCGACTCCGACGGAACAGCCTGGAGACCGACCGTGCTGAATCAAAGCCTCGGTCGGATCCAGGCCGAAGGACTCCCCGAACGGGCGATGACCCGCGACCTGAAATGGGGCGTGCCGGTGCCTCTCGATGATCCCGATGCCAAAGACAAGTCGCTCTATGTGTGGTTCGATGCCCCCATCGGATACGTCTCGTTTACCGCTGCTTTGTGTGCACGCGACGGGGGTGCGGAGGCCGATTACGAAAAATGGTGGAAAAATCCGGATTGCAAGATTGTTCATTTCATCGGTGAAGACAACATCGTCTTCCACGCCATCACGTGGCCGGCGATGCTTTTGGCGACCCATGACAGCGAGAGCATACAGGGCGAGCGCGGCGAGTATCAGCTTCCGTACAACGTCGTGGCGAATTCGTTCCTCAACATCAAGTTTCCGGGAAAGGGTGAGGAAAAAATCAGCAAGAGCCGCGGCACCGCAGTCTGGATCGAGGATTACCTGAAGGATTTTGATCCCGATCCGCTACGCTACTACCTCACTGCCGTGGCCCCGGAGACCGCAAGGACTGCGTTTGAATTCAGCGATTTCATCGGCCGCAACAATGGCGAGTTCGCCAACGCATTGGGAAATTTCTTCAATCGCACCGTGACCTTCGCGCACAAATACTTCGATGGAAAAGTCCCGCCGGCAGGTGACCGCGACGAACTGGATCTGGCCCATCTAGAGCGCTGCCGTCAGGCCGTTGCCAAAACGGCCGATGAATTGGAAGCCTTCCGTTTCAAGGCCGCGCTTGCCGAGGTCATGGCTCTGGCGCGGGCGGGCAATGGTTATTTCGACGCGACAAAGCCGTTCTTGTCGCGAAAGACGGACATGATCGCTTGCGGTCGGGCAATCAATATCTGCCTGCAAACCGCGCGTACGCTCACCACGATCTCCGCGCCGTTTCTTCCCTTCACGGCGGAGAAATGCGCCAAGATTCTTAGCTTGGACGGCGATCATCGCGAGTGGGCGGCCGCCACAACGCCCTTGGCCGACGGGCACGGATTGGGCCAACCGGAGATCCTCGTCAAAAAACTGGACGCCAAGGATCTCTTGGATGATTAGCACGATTGAGTCGATCGGGGACGGTCCATCGGCGACAAAGGAGTAGAAAGCGTTGTTCACCGTCAATAGGAATCCAACCCCGAGCGACCTCCGTGGTTTTGGTTGGGCGATGTTGATCGGCTTCGGGGGGATTGGCGCGCTGACCTGGCTTCTGCCTTGGATTCGCGGCATCGACGGGGCCGCGGCTGGTTGGAGCGGAAGCCGCGGGCAAATCGCTTCCTTGTGCTTCTGGGCTTTGGGCGCTTCCATGGGGTTGGTCGGATTGACCTCACCCGTCGCCGCGAAGCCTGTGTACGTGATTTGGATGTCGTTGACCGTGCCGATCGGGCTGGTCATGTCGACGATACTCTTGACAGTCTTGTTCATCCTCCTGTTGCCGGTGTTTTCAATCATCGTGCGGTTCGGCGACCCTCTGCGAAAGCAACGCCACGCACGCAATTCGTACTGGGAAGACCCGAAACCATACGAATCGACGATGGAGCGGATGGCCAGACCTTTTTAGGTCAGGAGTGGACGACGGCTCGATGAATCGGGCCCGAGGAGGAGCCACATTCGTGATTGTTCTGGGAATCTCCTGTTACTACCACGACTCCGGCGCGGCCCTGGTAAAGGATGGACAACTCATCGCCGCGGCGGAAGAGGAACGCTTTAACCGCAAGAAGCACGATAGCGGCTTTCCCGCGCTGGCCATCGAGTATTGCCTACGCGAAGCCGGCGTGACGATCGACGATGTGGATCACATCGGCTTTTACGAAAAGCCGCTGGTCAAGTTCAACCGCATTCTCGAAACCATCTTGGCGGGTTGGCCTGGCACCCTGAAACCCTGGCTGAAAGCGATGCCGTTGTGGCTCGGCCACCGTTTGCACATCGGGCGCGAAATCCAGAAACACCTGAACACCGACAAGGACATTCTCTATTGCCAGCACCATCTTTCTCACGCGGCGAGCGCTTTTCTCGTGTCGCCGTTCGACGAGGCGGCCATCATCACGGCCGATGGTGTCGGCGAATGGACCACTTCCAGTTGGGGCATGGGGCGGGGAAACACCATCGAGATGCAAAAGGAACTGCGGTTTCCCCACTCGGTCGGCCTGCTCTTCAGTGCCATTACCGCCTATCTGGGCTTTCGGATCAACGATGCGGAATGGAAAGTGATGGGCCTCGCCCCGTATGGCAAGCCCTCCTACGTCGATAAATTCCGCGAAATCGTCGACATCAAGGACGACGGCAGTATTCGGCTTGACCTACAGTATTTCGCCCACCACCATTCGACCACCCGCACGATCAGCGGCCGGTGGTCGAAATTGTTCGGCGAACCACAACGAAATCCGGAAACCGAACTCACGGACTTTCATCGCGACATCGCCCACTCCGGACAGAAAATCGTCGAGGAGATCATGCTCAAGACCGCGACTCACGTACACCGTGTGACCGGCTCGGACAACGTGTGTATCGCCGGCGGCGTCGGGCTCAATTGTGTGGCCAACTGGCGAATATTTCAGGAAAGCGGCTTCAAAAACATCTTCATTCAGCCGGCGGCCGGTGATTCGGGCGGAGCACTCGGCACCGCGTTTTATATCTACAACACCGTGCTCGGCAATCCGCGCACCTTTCGCATGGATCACGCCCTCTGGGGTCCGTCTTTTTCGAACGAGGAGATCAAGTCCACGCTGGAGGGAGTGGGCGCCGCCTATGAGGTGGTCAACGACGAACAAGATCTTCTACAGCGAACCGCACAAATGATCGCCGACGGCAAGGTTGTCGGTTGGTTTCAGGGACGATTGGAATTCGGCCCGCGGGCGCTCGGTTCCCGCTCATTACTCGCGGACGCTCGCAGTAACAAAATGAAGGATGTGATCAACGCCAAAGTGAAATTCCGCGAGGCGTTTCGACCCTTCGCACCGGCCATTATAAAAGAGCGCGCCCACGAGTACTTCGAGATGCCCGAAGGGATGGAGGCCCCGTATATGCTGCTGGTCCCCATGGTTCGGCCGGAGAAGCGGGAAGTCATACCGGCGACCACGCATGAGGACGGAACCGGTCGCGTGCAGACGGTGACCGAAGAGCAGAACGGCCGGTACTATCGCCTGATCAAGCGGTTCGGCGAGTTGACGGGCGTCCCGGTGGTCATCAACACGTCGTTCAACGTCCGCGGCGAGCCGATTGTCTGCACGCCCCGCGACGCGTACAATACGTTCGTCAAGACCGGCATCGACGTCCTGGTGATCGGCGACTACGTCGTCACCCAGAAAGCGGGCGATGTCGATTATGACGCGGGCATGCGCCGCAGCGTGGCTTTGGAATCCGAATCCGTGGTGAAGTCCGGCGTGGCGACGCAGTGACGCGGCCTCGGGAAGCGTCGCCTTCACGCTCCCTATCCGGTCGCGCTTCAGGGCTCCCTGGTCGGTCGGCCCTTCACGCTTCCTAGTCGGTCGCGTTCAGTACGGCGAGCGTGAGCGACCCGGCTCTTGCCAACCCGCACAATTGAGGTTGGCGATATGCGAGCCCGCACGACCGCAGGTGACGATGCAGGCAAGATGCCTGCGCTACGGATTCATGACAACCTCGCGCTGTAGTGTTAAGTAGAGAAGCACGGCGAACCGATACAATCGGATGACCCGGAACCGAAGGTAGAGAACGCAGGACATGGCCAAGCAATCACTCGCCAAGGAATTCATCCTTTTCATCAAGCATGAGAAGAAGTGGTGGTTGATACCGCTGTTGCTGGTCCTGTTGCTCGTCGCGGCGGTGGTCATCGTCGCCAACTCGTCGCCGCTCGCGCCCTTCATTTATCCGCTGTTTTAGGCGATATCCTACCACGAGGGTCCGCCCGTTCAGGTCGACGTCCGCACAGTGAGCGACATCGGTTCGCCGTATCGAAGCCGGTACGGGTCATGAGTGGCACGGCGTCCGCCATCCAGGGATGACTAGTCTCGAGGATGCAACACCTCCCTGTTTTGCAGGTGGCACCGCGATTGGCACGTAGACGCGTCTTTGTTGACGAATACACGGCCAAAACCCCTCCGATTCTTTTGCTCTTTTCGTTTTGTCACAGTACAATAGTCCGAGATTTGGTAATATTGTGCAAGAAACTCGGAAGCGGCGGAGCGCCGGTGGGAAGGACGCAGTGCACCAAGCGAGGCACGGGGAGCCTTCAAAAGTCACAGCACCGGCCAGGGTGTTGCCAGCGAATTAGCTAGAGGAAACACCACGCGATACCGATTATGCGATTGGAGGCGAACGGGGTGGACGAGCAGTTAAACGTAGGGCGGGCTTCGCCCACGCCTCTTATGCCGATGCCGGTCCGCCATCGGTGCCCGGGCCTTGGCGAATACCTGCTGCTCGTGTTATATCCATGTCGCGGCAGGTGCTCATACTCATTTGAGCATGCCACGCCCGTGCGTTTTTCTCACATGACCGCAATCCCGGTTCATCCTGCCCTCGCCCACGAAGGAGTGTTCGGTCCAAAATTCCTTTGGTGGCGAATGCCCACCGCTTGAAGTTTTCAGGGCGAGCAGATACGAAGGCTTTTCTTGGGAGACGTTGCAATGATCAGAAGACTCGGGTTCGTCACCGCGATATTAGTCTTGGGTCCGCAGACAGGGCTGGCGGACAATAGGAATCCGCCTACCTGGGCCGGAGACAACGGCAGGGGCTTGACTTTCGCCCGGGAACACGACTTGCCCATGGTCGCCAGCAGCGACGCCCACTCTGCTCTGGAAT
>JADFIX010000379.1 GCA_022566435.1 Planctomycetota bacterium | reverse complement strand
TCTGGCACCAACTGATGGACACGCCACCACCAGCGTGCCTGTCGTGCTGTTGGGGGCGGCGGGTCCGCGTCTCCAAGCTTCTCGGCCAGTTCTGCTCCACCTTTCAGATGCACATTCAGCCAGATATTGTCGGGCATGATTTGGAGAGCTTCATCCAATGTGGGAATTCGCTCGTTCTTGAACCTCTCGGCCTTCCACGAGCCAGCGTCCAATTTCTGTAGTTCGGCCAACGTCAACTCGGACACAAGGCCTTTGCCATTGGTTGTGCGGTCAACGGTCGCATCATGCATCAACACCAACTTCCCGTCTTTGGTCAATGCGACATCAAACTCGATCATCTGCGCTCCCAGCCGAATCGCTTCGCGAAAAGCTGCGAGCGTGTTCTCCGGATGCGTATCACTGGCACCGCGATGGGCGCAGATCCCGCGAGCAGGCATCGTCACTTTGCGCGTGCCGGGCACTTCCGGCTGGCTACGGTTGTTTTTCGTTTTTGGCAGCTGGAGTTTTTCAGTTTGCTTTTCAAGCTTCTTGATTGCCTGATCGAACAAACCAAGCAACCGCGCGCGATCTTCGGCCGTACGGAACTTACCTTCCGAGCGATAAACCTCTTGGTGTTTCGTCAATTCCGCGACCAGCACATTCGCATCGCGCTCGCTGGCAATGGGCTGACTGCCAACAAGCACTCGGATCGCCGCGGTATGTGCCATGGCGTTTTGTTGGATACCCGTATTCCGCTTTAAAGCACGCTTTGCCAGGCCAGTGCCTCGCGCGGCGAGCCAGCAGCTCGCGTCGACGTTGATTCGACCGCGGATCGTCCAACGATTGACACCGTTTTCCTTTCGACGCTGAAGCTCCAAATCAGCAGCTTGTCCGTTGCGAATAATCTCGAACGATTCCAGCGGCTGAGGACTTGCAAGCTCGGCGGCGATCTCCAAGACACCACCGCCGTTGGGCAACTCGACCATGCCACCGGGACCAACTCCGTTGATGGTTAGCCGTACCAAGGGCCCGCTCGATACGAACACTTCCCCGCGACGTACGGCGCGCTTCCACGATTCAAAGTCCCGCTCTTGACCCGCACGAACATACATCCGGGTTTCGCCGAGCAGCGGTTGCCAATTGTCCCGAAACGGGAAGTTGGGCAAATCCGTGCCCGCCGCCGGTGGAACGATGAATCCACAGTTCATCAGTCGGTACCAGACGTCGGTTTTGTAAAGATGCGTGTTGGCGATCTCGAAGAACTCGGCGGCGCCTAAAACGATGTCGACAACAGCGGTCGAGTTGCGTGCCAGAGCGCCTCCGTGCGCCGGACCTCCGATTCCGCCCGTGCGTCGAGCTTCCATGAAGACGTCGTGCAACGCGGGATAATTAAACGGATGAGGCGGATGTCCGAGTCCGCCGGTCGAAATCGGCTCGATCACAGCGCCGAGTCCCAGCAGATTGATGTGGCCTTGGCGACTGTCTCGAAACTCCTCGCCTGCGACGATCGTTCGTCGCCCGTCCGTGGCCTGCCCGTCTTTCCCGTACGCGTACTGCTTCGCCCAAACGCCGGGCAGATTGCCGCCTTTGAGCACCATGAAGTGAGCGTGCGTCAAGCCGTCAGCGGCCAGCATATCAAGCCAGTCGGCATCATGTCGCGGATCGGTGCGTTCGTAATGAAGGTGCTCGTCCGCCGGCAGCCAACCGTCGTCGCGCAAGGAACTCCACCGCTTCAGGCGGGCCGTAATCGACGTTTCGTTATCGCCAATCCTGAACGAAACACGCTTTTGCAGGAATTCGTAGCCCTTGGTTACGATGACCTCTCCCTGCTTTGCGTCGGCCGGCAACGTCAATTCAATCGGACCACTGCCCCGCGCATAAACAATCGTCGCGCGTTGCTTCTTGGCCGTGTGAATGGAAACAAACCGCAGGCCATGCTCGTTGACGGCCTTTGGCGTAAAACGTTTTCCATCCACGGTCATCAAGATTCGCGCCGCCGTGAATTCCCCAGTTGAATCATCCAGAATGCGAATCATCAGCCGCTTGCCGTCCGGATCCGGCTGCTGGGCTGCACTGATTTCGTAAGTTGGACCACGATGGCCCTTCTCATCGTGGTGCGGATGTGCCTGAATCGTCGGCGGACACCCTATCGAAAACACGACGACAGCAATGGCAAGTAGGGTTTTGCTCTGCACAGGAACCTCGGCGCTGAAGGATTTTCAGATCATTATACTCCGTGACTTCATCGTGTGGTTCCGGCAAGAGCTCGCGACGATATTATGTCGTCGCGGTCGATGCACTCGGTCAAGAAGGCTTTCCTTCGTCACCTGTCTGGTTTCAGCGCGAGTGGCGTGCCTTCTACACACCGTTCGTTGGCGCATGGCACCAATGAACGGTAGAGTGTTTTTCCGGCCTAGGAATTTTGAAACCTGCGGAAATAAATCGATCTCGGCGCGCATCTAATCATTTGTTAACGACGACGAAAAACTTTGCGAACCTTTTCGCCACGGTGTCGTCTAACTTTCAGTACAGCGACAAGGCAACTCACGCGGCATGCCAAGCCGCACAATTGTAGGAACCGGATCGATGATGAGTTTATGGTCGAGTCTCACGATTGAACGCAAATGCGATGGCGGATTCGCCTATCAACCGGCGAATACCCTGCCCGCGCCACGTTTGCGCTTGTGACACTTGGCCTTAGCCTTCGGGAAACATCAACCCGGTGTCGCAAACGGCATCGGGTTTTTTCGTGTCCAAACCAAAACAACTTGGGCTGGTAGCTGAGACGGTCTAGCGGCGGTCTGAAGAACCGCAGACGAGGATTCGAGCGCCTCCCGGCCCACTGCGCTCAACAAGCGCGCACAACATGAAGATGCCCCGTTCGTCTAACGGCTCAGGATTGCGGGCTTTCAATCCGCAGATAGGGGTTCGATTCCCCTACGGGGTACTTTGACAACTTGATCAGAACGTGGCGAAGGTTGGCATCGCGCCTGGTTTGGGACCAGGAACGACCAATCCGGCCTCCGGCCGATCGGTGCCCGCGGTTCGAATCCGGCCGTTCTGACTGCAGTCGGGAGGTGGAAGCACGGTCGCCGCGGCGACAGGGTCTCGGTTCGACTCCGGGGTGCCCGACTTACAACAAGGTAGTCGAGGGCTGGTTGCCCATACTCGGCTGATAACCGAGTTGCGCTGAGTTCGATTCGGGCACCGATCGGCGGAGCCGGATTAGTCTACTACCACTGAACACAACACAACAAAGGAGAAAAAACGATGGCGCGCACTCGGCGATTGAAACGCAACCACCCGACCAATTTCACGGGGTCGTGGTGTAACGGCTGCACAGCAGACTTTTAATCTGCCTGAGTGGGTTCGATTCCCTCCGGCCCTACTCTCACTGGCGCGTAGCTCAGCGGTGAGAGCGGCGTCCTTATAAGACGCAGGTCGTGGGTTCAACTCCCACCGCGCCGATTGAAGCGGGCGAAAGACACAAAACGGGACTGAGGTGTTAGCGGCGGCATCCCTGGTTCTTACCCAGGCGGGTGAGGGTTCGAGTCCCTCCGGTCCCACTGACGCGAAGTCGGAATGCGATTCGGTTGTTCTTTGACAATTTGAAAACATGACAAGCGTCCATGATGTAGCGGCAGCCTACTGCTTCGCCATGGCGGAAGTGCGGGTTCGACTCCCGCTGGACGCTCTCATTTTCAGGGTGTGGGAAAGTCTGGCGTCCCGCGTGCCTCGGGAGCACGAGATCGCTGGTTCAAATCCAGCCATCCTGACTGAACGATGCGGTGGTGCTCGTGCTGGTACGGGCCGACGGTTGTTACCCGTCTCGACGCAGGTTCGATTCCTGCCGCCGCAGCTTGACGTGGTTCGTTGATGACGGAAGGGCAAGCCGACTGGCGATGGCGGCCGCCGCGGCGAAGCCGTGGTCGGGTCGAGCGCGATCGGCGCCTTGACGGGTTCGACTCCCTCTCCTTTCGCATAAGAACGTGCTCTTGGCCGAGCGGCAAAGGCCCCGGTCTTCCAAACCGGTGAGGCGGGTTCGACTCCCGCAGGGCACTTTGGAAGGGGGAAGGAGGAAGGGAGAAGGGGTTAGGAGGAGGGGAAAGAGATGAAGTTGCGGCGCGGTTGATCCGACCTTTCGGTTTCGATTGCGGGGTAGTTTCTGCTGGTAGAAATACGTGGCTTTGAACCACGTGTCCGCAGGTTCGATTCCTGCCCCCGCAGCTTTCAGCGAACCGTCTGACGTCACGCGTGTCATTGAACAAGAACGATGCGGGGTAGTTGCTGTTGGTAGTGACGCCTGGCGCTGAACCAGGAGGCCGTTGGTTCGATTCCAACCCCCGCAGCTAGTAACGGAAGTCATCCGGCCGGATGAGGAGCCTGTCTTGAAAACAGGTGGCGGCGCAAGTCGCTTGTGAGTTCGAGTCTCACGGCTTCCGCACAACCAAGTCGGAATGCGGAACGGCTTGTCCTCTGACATTCCGGCTTCCCCATTCCGAATTCCGACTTAAGAAGGTCCCGTGGTCCAACGGAAACGACACTTGGCTCACATCCAGGAAACGATGGTTCGATTCCATCCGGGACTACTTTTTGAATGCGGAAGTCGGAATGCGGAGTGCGGAATGAAAACAAGCACTTCCGACCTCTCCATTCCGAATTCCGACCTCGAACTCGTCCTCGTGGAGCAGCCTGGAGTGCTCGCCACCCTGTCAAGGTGGAGGCCGTCGGTTCAAATCCGATCGGGGACGCTCGACAACATGGCACGGTGCGCCAACGTGGCAGAGCGACCAAGCTCAAACCTTGGTGGATGTGGGTTCGACTCCCTCCCGTGCTACTAGCAACCGAAGCCGCCGAGCGATAGCGAGGATGAAGGCCGAGGGCGGTAGAGAGAAAATAGAAATGCGTCGGCTGGGCATTGGCGAGCCCAAGTGGCTGTAACCCACCCGCCTTCGGGCATTGGCGGTTCAACTCCGTCCCGACGCACTTACGGTGATGTGATGTAACCAGGCAGCATGATGGATTGTCTATCCGTTCGTGCGGGTTCAAATCCCGTCATCACCGCTGAAAACAACACGGCCCGTTGGTCTAGCGGCAGGATGCGAGACCCTCACTCTCGCGGCATGGGTTCGATTCCCATACGGGTCA
>JADFIX010000378.1 GCA_022566435.1 Planctomycetota bacterium | reverse complement strand
GCTGCCCGAGACCTTCTTCACCGTCTGGAGCAACGTCTTCGACCGCGCCGGGCTCGAGGCCGGCGACTTTTCCGTGCCACACGAGCGTTCGTTCGACGAGATCGCGCTGCAGCGATTTCAAGACCATCAGTTCGGTCACCGTGGGCACGGGCTTCGTCGCGTCGCGGTTCGCCGCACTGCCGCGCCCGCCGGAGCTCCCGCTCTCTTCCGCCTCGGCAAATTCACGGTCGGGAAGATTCAATGTCTCGTCAATCGCTTGGACAAGCGTTTCCAGGTCTCGGACAATTCGCGCGATGATCCTAAGCAGCGGTTCGTCAATCCGCCGATTGTCGAGCTGACGTCGACCACGGTCCATTTTTTCGCTGATCCGGCGAAGTGACCACGCAAAAACTTTGACCTTCTCGAATTCCGGTAGCCATTGCTCCACCTGGCGGCGCAGGGCATGTTGATCTCGTGCCAATCGCGCGGCGTCACGGGCCTCGGATCGCGACACTCGACCCTTCGCCTGAATCGTGTCGTGAAGGACGCGAACATCATCGTCAATGTGGCGCTCCGCCTGCACCATGGATTCCAGGACGCTTTGGATTTCGCCGAGCGTGCGGCGCATCTCCTCTTTCGCCACGCGACGGTCAAGTGCGTTCAGCAGTTCGATGGCCTCTGTGAGCTCCGCGATGGCTTGGTCCTGCGCCTCTCTTGCCGATAGGGCATCTCCGGTCCCGAGCCGTTTTTCGGCGGCAGTCATTCGATCCGCTGCCGATCGAACCACTCGTGCCGCGTCGAAAGTTTGCACCCGCTCCTCCAGTTCATCGCCAAGTGCACGGGTATTCATGCCGATGACGCGCTGTCCGTCGCCGAGTTCTGCGAGTGTTTCTGTCTCAGGGGTGATCAGAACGGCCTCATTCGTCGCCTCGCGCAGGTCCGTTTGTTCTTCCAGCAACTGCCGCACCTCAGAGGCGGCGTCGCGGACCACCTTCCGCAAACGATCCAGCTCACGGTCCTGCCGCTTCTGCAGCGCGCGGAGCATTTTGCGGAGCCCTGCGGCGGCGGCCTTCTGATCGATCGAGGCGGCCGCGGTGCGGTTTCCGGCAATGGCCTCCGCGGCGGACTTGACTTTCCCGTCTACTTTTGAGGTTCGCGCCGCACGGATTGCATCGTCGATCGCTTCCTGTCCCGACGGATCTTGCTCGTCCGGTGTCGCCCGGGATCGTTGGAGTCGGGCGAGCAACTGACCGACGTCGCCGGCAAGTTGCGCTTGGCGACGCTGCACGCGGCGCAGGGCAGCGGCCTCCTTCGCGTCCAGAGATTCGATGGCCTTACCCAACAGGGACTTGCCGAGGTGTTGTGTCTGAGATCGTATTTCGTCTTGCCGATCGATCAGATCTCGCGTCCGACCGACCAAGGCCTGGAAGTCGCCCAATTGTGCCATGCTTCCCAATAGGACGCGAAGCTGCTCGACGGCGGAGGACTGGTTCCGCGATGCGTCCGACAGCGCTTCTTGCTGGATGATCGGTAACGCCGGGTGACCCGCGGCGAGAAGGAAACCAGCGGCTCGCTGCATCTCGCCCCCAGCGATTTGCCAAAGTGATTCGGTGACGGCCTCCATGGTCTGTATAGTCGTCGCCTCGCCCGTCTTGTTCCGTTCGAGGCGGGCCTTCAATTCGGCGAAACGGCGCGCCGTCTCCTGCAGACGCCTCACGAGACGTGTCTGACGGCCTGTCATTCCATGCACTCGTTCCGACTCGACAGCGGTGAGCGCGGGTGGATCGCGCCCGGCCCGAACAAGCGACCGCGTCTCATCCAAAAGCTCCGATTGAGAAATAAGAACCCGTCGCAAGCGCCCTACCAGCGCGGCAAGTTCATCACGGAGGCGGGTATCGAATTCCGCTTCGCTGATAATCCTGATCCGAACCGGTGTGGATCGGGTGACCTGCCCGACCGCACCGGGGAGGGGGCGATTGTCCGTGGCCACCGCCGAGCACACCAGATTGTCCCCCGATACTGCCGAAAAGAGCGACGGGTGAAGATCCATCTTGGCGAGCCACGCGTGCGCATCGTCGGGCGACGCGACGAGACTATCCGTCAGCACGACCGTTCGGTGTTCGCCGTCCGCCACCCGCTCGACATCGAGAGCCAAGGAGGAGATCCCAAGGTCGTCCTCGACTCTGATCGAGAAGGCGACCAACCCGCTGGGAGTCGATTCCGTCACCGCCACCGGCGCCACGATACTGACGGCCGGTGGCGTATCCGGAACGGCTCGAATCTCAAATTGCGCGGCCCCGCGGTTATGGAAGCCCTCTTCATCGCACAATTCCACCGCAAATGCGAGGTCATCCAGAATCTCTAACTCCGCCGTGAGTGTGGATGGCTCCGACGCCTGGGATTCGAGTGGTTGGTACGACCCATTTGTAAATCGGAGTCCGGCTTTGGCTCGACTCGCGCCAGGCGGGATCGGCTTGCTCGTACGAATGGTGATCTTCACGCGTCCACCCACCGGGGCATGCACCGGGCCTTCGGTCAGCACATGAGTCGAATGACTCTGCCATTCGGCGTACGCCGGCGGCGCGACGTCGGCGAGCGCCGCCACAACTTCGGGCCGCCGAACAACTCGAATCGTGAAGGGATGGGAACCCGTGTCCGCGTCACCCGCCTCGAACCAGTATTCCAAGTCCGTGGTCACCGCGTCGATGATGGCAAAGAACGTGCCGTCGACGTCTTGCTGTGCGGCGAGCCGGACGACCTCCCCATCCGGCCCGCGTACGTGGACGAAAGCCCGCAAATTCTCTCTCATTCCGCGCTTGACGGCCATCCGCACCGTGACGGATTCGCCGATAGCGACTACTTCCGCGTCTGTCATAGGGACGATTTGCACAGCCCGAGGCCATTCGATTGCGCCGAAAGGGTGAATATAGCGATACAGCCCAGTCTGTGCCCAATTTGGGGCGGTCATCAGAATCGTGCCGAGGGCGGAGACACTGAGGAGGAGCCATACGCCGCACCGCGCCGTGGGGGCCAAAGACAGAGCCGATTCGAGCGGCATGGGCGCGATCGTCGCATCAGTGTTCTCGATGACACGGCGGGTCATCGATTCCGAGTCGGAGCTACCGTGTTCCAAGAAGTGAACCGTACTCGACAATCGGTCTCGAAGGCTGCTGAATCGTATTTCCAATTGTCGCGCAATTTCGGCGACACCGATTTCCGCCCGCAAGGGTCGGATCACCCAATGTAGTGTGGCGATCGCGGCCCCTGCCAGGAACATGCCGATACCGGCCAAGCGAAGTAGGCCGGGCAGCCGCAACAACCAGTCGAGGGTCGAAATAGCGAGAAAAGATGCGATTCCCCCGGCGACGACGGCCATCACGCCATACACCATGAGCCGCCGGCGCACCATGAGCCGGATTCGTTCCAGCCGCCGAATGAGTTGAGAATCATGCTTCATGGCGTCACCGTCATCTGTCTTCCCGCTGTTCCCCGTTCGCTTGTTCATCGCGAACCGCCGTATCATCACACAAGTCCAAACGCCTTTCGAAGAATCCACTCGAGGGATATCAATCCCGTCAGCAAGATCAAGAACAATCTAGAATCCCACAACGGCTCCGACACGTCATCGGGAATCTGAATGCTTCGATCCGGGATCGCGCTAAACGCGTCCACCAATTCGTTCAAATCGAGCAGACGCCCGCCGGTCGCCTC
This sequence comes from Planctomycetota bacterium, assembly GCA_022566435.1. Classification (GTDB taxonomy): domain Bacteria; phylum Planctomycetota; class Phycisphaerae; order UBA1845; family UBA1845; genus JADFIX01. Next base: position 1,438 of record JADFIX010000378.1, on the reverse strand, counting down.
CGTAATCCGGGTGAGTAGTGCGTGATCGGCTTCCGGACGACGCCCCTCACGATCCGGACGATCTACCCGAAAAGAAGCAGACGGTAGTGCCGATCCCGTATCGAACGCCTCCATTGCTAGATGATAGGCGCCCGGTTTCGCAGGAATGAACGAACCCTCATACGATTGAAACTGACGCCCGATGCGATGGAGCGAACATCGTCCGACCACATCCATTCGATCTTGGGCGATTCCGGATTTTTCTTCGGCGCTGTCCGACGACGTTGTCGCCAATCGGCTCACCGTGGCGGCAAGCATGTCCGGCATGTCGTCGATCAATGCCGGATCGAGAATATCGAGCTGTACACGAACCGGCGTGCCATAAGCGTAACGACGACGATCCGTTCGGAGAATCATCCGGCGGCCTTGCGAAAACCGATCCGTTCGCATGAGTTCCCGCACGACCTGTATCCAGTAGGCGTCATGCCGCATTTCGCCGGCCTCGCGCCGCCAGCGCCAAGTGTCATCGCTCGCCTGGAAGAATATTCGGCCGGCGCCGTACCGCCCGGTGACGATCAATGGCATGGATTCCACGCCGGAACGATCGTTGGATAGCGCTTGCCAAGTCGGATGATGTGCCAATACCGTCGCACCGGGTTTGGATCCTAACGTACGAGCCATCCAGAAGACTTCGGGCAAGTCACGCGGGGCATCCTCTCCTGTGGCACTGGCCGGATCCCCCAGGTCCCAACGAAAGACGCGGCTCTGTTTACCCTCGAACGTGAGAACGGGTTTGAATCCGGTGACCAACGGATGGTCGTAGCGACCCAGAAATTCCGGATCGATGACCACCGGTATGAGTTTTTCCAATGGCGTACCGAGGAATCGCCGAGGGGTAAATCGTTCCCCCGCGATCAGACCGAATCCACCGCCTTGATTGCCGACGAAATCCAGGATCATGTTCATCTGCGCGCTGGTCAGCCAGCCACCGCGTGGATCGACGTCGCCGAACAACAATACATCGTATTGGTTCAGTTCCTCCGGCGTGACCGGAAAACGCCGGATCGAGTGGGCTCCTTCTTGAACGAAATCTTCGTCCGCCTCGATGAGCAGCACCCCCACTTCCGCCGCCGCCATACCCGTTCCTCCTTCCAAGTCCCCAATAATCAACGTTGAAAGTTTATACCGCGCCGTATAGATCGCCGCTGTATACCCAGCAGCACCAAGACCGATTATGATGACATCAACCATCGACCCCCAGAATACCTACAATTGTCCGCCGAGTCGAACACGGTTAATGATCCGCTTGATCGCGATGGAATACGCAGCCTGACGATAGGTGATACCTTCACGCCGCGCCTCTCGACGGACCTGCGTGTAAGCACGGAGGATGTCGGATTTGAGTTCTTTTTTCACACGCCACCGCTGCCACGTGCCACCCTGGCGATTTGTCATCCAC
>JADFIX010000377.1 GCA_022566435.1 Planctomycetota bacterium | reverse complement strand
CCCGTCAGGCCTCGGCCGACGGCGTCGGCCGCCGCAGGCGCCGGCGCCGGGACAACTGTTCCGTACGATTTCTTGCCGCGTGGTTTCGTCAATGGCGCCGGCCAGGTATTGCCCGTAACTCTGAAAGGCGGAAACGATGTCCAACTTTTCGCCTTCGCGGCGCCCCGGCCGAATGGTGCCGCCGTAGACCATCAGCGCGGGGCGATTCAAACGGCCCATGGCGATCAAACAACCGGGCATGTTTTTATCGCAGCCGGGCAGCGCGATGAGGGCGTCGTACCATTGGGCCGCCATGACGGTTTCAATCGAGTCGGCGATGATGTCGCGCGATTGCAGCGAGTAGCTCATGCCCTCGGTGCCCATCGAAATGCCGTCGCTCACGCCGATGGTGTTGAATCGCATGCCCACCAGGCCGGCGTCTTGCACACCGACCTTCACGTCGGCGGCGAGATCATTCAAGTGCATGTTGCAGGTGTTGCCTTCGTACCAGACGCTGGCGATTCCCACCTGGGCCTTGCCCATATCGTCTTCCGAAAGCCCCGCGCCATAGAGCATGGCCTGCGAGGCGCCCTGCGACTTGGGCTGCGTGACGCGAGAACTGAACTTGTTCAACTCTCCAGACATACCGTGACCTTGCTTGTTTGTGTGCTCTTGTCAAACAGTGAGGTAATCGACCCGCGGGCTGCTAAACGTCTAATTCTAGTGGGGCCAGCGACATGTGACCAGGGTGGGGCGGTCGGCGCCGCGATGCCACGGGGCTGTGCGCGACGGAAAGTTTCTGGCCTGACGTGGGGTTTTCGGATACGCTGGCGGTCGGATGGAGATTCGCTGGCCTTCCAGTCCCATCCGATGCGGCGCGGCGTTCTGCGGAATCGTCAATTCGGTCTTCATGAGGGAATGCACGATGCAAGCTCGTTCAGAAAAACAGCCGGCTCGACTTGAGGGAATGTCGCGACGTGGGTTCTTGCGGACGGCCGCCGCGGGAAGCGTCGCGGCATGGGCAGCGCCCGCCATTGTGCGAGGCCGGAATCTCAACGAAAAGCTGAACATCGCCATCGTCGGCTCCGGCGGTCGCGGCGGCGCCAACTTGAGATCGGTGAAGTCAGAGAACATTGTCGCCCTGTGCGACGTGAACGAGAACAACTTGAACCGCGCGGCGCAAAACCATCCCGCGGCCCGCAAGTTCATCGACTTCCGCAAGCTGTACGATCACGCGGGCGACTTCGACGCGGTGGTCGTGAGCACCTGCGAGCACACGCACGCCTTCGCCACGCTGCCCGCCTTGCAATTGAAAAAGCACGTGTATTGCGAGAAGCCGTTGACGCACAGCGTATGGGAAGCTCGTGTGATTCGCGAAGAGGCGATGAAGGCTAACGTCGCCACGCAAATGGGAACCCAGATCCATGCGGGAAACAACTATCGCCGCGTTGTCGAGCTGATTCAAACCGGCGCCATCGGAGCCGTGCGCGAGGCCCACGTTTGGGTTTCACGCGCTTGGGGCCGGCAGAGTCCCGAGGACGCGAGAAGGCACCGCGACATCGTCTCGGCGCTGGAGCGTCCCAAGCAAACTCCGGCAATCCCGTCAGGACTTCATTGGGACCTGTGGCTCGGTCCCGCGCCGAAGCGTCCGTTCCACAGCGTCTATTTTCCCGGTCCCAAATGGTACCGCTGGTGGGATTTTGGCAACGGCACAATGTCGGACTTAGGTAGTCACTGGATCGATCTGCCGTTTTGGGCGTTGAAACTGGATTATCCGCGGACGATCGAAGCGAAGGGTCCAGCGGCCCATGCGGAGATCGCCCCAGCGTCGATGCAAGTCACTTACGAGTACGGACAGCGTGGCGACTTGCCTCCCGTAAAAGTGAGCTGGTACCAAGGCAAAAACAAACCAGAGATTTGGACGAATGGTGGCATTCCCAAATGGGGAAGCGCGGTGCTCTTTGTTGGCGACAAAGGGATGGTGCTTTCCGATTACGGCAAACACACGCTGCTACCTGAAAAGCAGTTTGTCGATTTCCAACGCCCCCAACCGTTCATTCCCAAATCGCGAGGCCACCACGCCGAATGGATTCACGCATGCAAGACCGGCGAGCCGACGACGTGCAACTTCGAGTATGCCGGTTGGTTGACCGAAGCCAACCATCTGGGCAACGTGGCCTTCCGCACCGGCGTACGACTCGATTGGGATCCGGCGAATTTGCGCGCCACCAACACGTCGGACGCCGATCGGTTCATCCGCCGAGACTACCGGCCAGGCTGGAAGCTGGCCTAATGCTAGGAACCCCCCTGACCGCGCGCGGCGCATGCCATGGACCGATTTCCCTCGCGGGCGCCGGATGAAGCCCGCACGATGTTGCACTTATCCATTTCCCTACCACCCGACCGAGAGCGGCACGCATGAAAAAACGCGTCTTCCTTTTCGCCTTGATTACGATTTTGGTTCCATCGACCGTGTATGCCGCCGAGCCGATCGACATCGGTTCACGGCTCGAGCTACTGGTCGACGACCATCTGATCGACAGCCAACAGGGTGTCGCATTACGGCTCCACCGGCCGATTGCCAGAGAAATTGCGATCGTGCACGACGAGCCTTGGGAAGGGAACACCTGCGGGTATCACACCGTTTTTCGCGACGGCGAGCGATACCGAATGTACTATCGTGGCCACCGGTATATCGTGCGGGAAGACAAGTTTGAAATGGCGCAGCGTGAAGTCGTTTGTTATGCCGAGAGCAAAGACGGAATCCACTGGATCAAGCCCGACCTAGGACTGGTAGAGGACCGCGGGTCGAAAAAGAACAACATCATTTGGATTGGAGTAGGATCGCACAATTTTACGCCGTTCCTCGACACGAATCCCGACTGCAACCCCAGCGAGAAATACAAAGCGTTGGGCGGTACCGGCAGTGGCCTGTATACGTTTGCTTCCGCCGACGGCATTCACTGGTCGCAGACAGCCGAGAAACCGGTCATCACCGAAGGTGCGTTCGATTCGCAAAACGTCGGATTTTGGGACACGACACGCCAGCGCTATGCGGTTTACTTCCGCACCTTCGTAAAAGTGGAAGGCAAAGGACTCCGCTCGGTGGCGATGACCACCTCGAGCGATTTCGTGAACTGGACCCCGCCGGTCGAGCTCCAATATCCTGGCGCTCCGGCGGAGCAATTGTATACGAACCAGATCATTCCCTATTACCGCGCTCCCCACATCCTGCTCGGATTCCCCACGCGGTACGTTGCCCGAAAGATGACCGAACACGTGAAAACCGTCGAGCCGATCGAGCTGCGCGATCTGCTGCTCACGGCTTACCAGCGCTGCGGAACGGACCTCACCGACGGCCTGTTCATGTCGAGCCGCGACGGCGTTCATTTCAAACGATGGGGCGAGGCGTTTGTTCGGCCCGGGCTGCAACAAAAAGGGAATTGGATCTACGGCGATATGTACCAGAACTGGGGAATCGTCGAAACCGGATGGGACGCTTCAGGGGAAAACTCCCAGGCCGGTATCGATCTCGACGTGCCCAACGAATTATCGATCTATCTGAGCGAAGGGTCGTGGCGCGATGGCGAAACTCGCATGCGGCGCTACTCGCTGCGGATCGACGGCTTCGTGTCGATGCAGGCACCGCTTCGCGGTGGAGAGTTTGTCACCAAGCCGCTTCGATTCGAGGGACGGCACCTGGTCATCAATTACTCCACGTCGGCGGCGGGCAGTGTTCGCGTCGAGCTGCAAGATGCCGATGGGCGGCCGCTGGACGGCTTCACTTTGCAGGATTGTCCTGAAATTTATGGCGATGCGATCGCACAAACGGTCCACTGGAGCTCGGGCCCGGACTTGAGCAGCCTGATCGGCGAACCGATTCGCTTACGGTTCGTGCTTCGGGATGCCGATTTGTATTCGCTACGATTTCAGTAACGTGAAGACATCACGCGCATGGTCGTATATCTCCCAGCATCGCGAAGGCTGGAAGGTGGCCTGATCAAACGTCAGGCCGTCGCATCCGGATCGAAGCGAGCAATGACCGCGCAGCCACAGGAATCGCTCCACACGTTGACGCACGTTCTGGCCATGTCCAGCACGCGATCCACGGCGATAATCAGCCCCTGAGATTCGGTCGGAAGGCCGACCGCCTGCAGGATGATCACCATCATCACCAGGCCCGCGTGCGGGATGCCGGCGGCGCCGACGCTGGCCAACAGCGCCGTAAACGCGACGATCAGTTGTTGCGTCAGCGAAAGGTCGACACCCGGCGTCAAGTTGGCGATGAACAGCACGGCGACCACCTCGTACAGGGCGGTGCCGTCCATGTTCACCGTGGCCCCCAGCGGCAAGACGAACGAGCTCACGCGGTTGCTCACGCCGGCTCGCTGCTCGACATTCGCCAGCGTCAGAGGCAACGTGGCATTGCTGGACGCCGAGCTGAACGCGGTGAGCAGCGCCGGGCTCATGGCCTTGGCGAATTGCCAGGGATTCCGCTTGGCTACGAACTTCAAGATGAGCGGCAGGACGATGATCGCGTGAATGGATAAGGCGCAGGCCACCGTCAACATGTACATTCCCAGTTTTCCAAAGATACTCTGCCCTTGAGTCGCCGCCGCGTAGAAGATCAAGCACAACACGCCCAGCGGCGCCAGCTTGATCACGGCCATCGTCATTTTCATCATGACTTCGAATCCGGCGCCGGCGAAAGCGCGCACCGTATCGGCCGTTTTCCCGCCGACCAAGAGGGCAAAGATGGCAAACGCCAGGCTATAGGCGATGATCCCCAGAAATTGTCCCTCGGTGACCGCCTTGACCGGGTTGGGCGGAATCATGTTCTCCAACTGCTCGAACAGGATGGTCGACAGTTCCTTGCCTTGCTCCGCGGGCGCTTCGGCGACGACAACGTTCGGTTTGGCAGCGACGCCCGGCTGGATGACGTTCACCATCAACAGGCCCGTAGTAATCGCCAACATGCTGGTCGAAAGATAATACGCAAGGGTTGCGCCAAACATCTTTCCCAGGCGATCGGCGCTTCCCAAACCCATGACGCCGGTCGTGATCGAAAAAATGATCAGCGGAATCGAAACCATCTTGAGCAATCGCAGGAACAGATCGCCCACAAGTCGAAAACGGTCGGCGACCGTGCGGGCGGTCGAACGTCCGTAGCGCAAGAACAACGC
>JADFIX010000376.1:3379-5165 GCA_022566435.1 Planctomycetota bacterium | reverse complement strand
ATATAGGTGCTCACGGACTTCACGTCCACCGGGCGCCCCTGGAAGCTGGCCCGGCCGGCCGGCCTCAAGTCGGTGGCCGCCACCCCCAGGTCGCCCGGCTCCAGCGCTCGTCGAGCCTGGCCCATCGCCTCCAGCAGGCCCAGCCCTGCCCCTTCACCCCTGTCTGCCGCGCCCAGCTCAGTCTTGAGCACAAGCTTTCCCAGCACCGGGAGCGTCTCCATCTGTCTGGTCACCAACCACAGCACGACCCCCGCCGCGAACAGCGAGGTCAACGTCGCTACCAGGCCGACTACCAGCTCCGACTGGCCGGTCGGCGTCCGCAGGTCACCCGACACAAACGTTCCGACTAGACCCACGAGCAGGCACACCGCGCCCAGAATCCCCGCCACGCCGAAACCGGGGATCACGAAAATCTCCAACGCCATCAGCAGTACGCCGACGACGATGCACAGGATTTCCCAAATGTTGGCCAGCCCCGTCATGTAAGGCGCGCCTACGAAAATCGCCAAACTGATGAGCGCCACCAAGCCCGCCACCCCGACACCGGGCGTGTGAAACTCCACGTAAGCCCCGAGGAAAATGATGAGCAAAAGAAATCCACGCACGTACATCGAGGTAAGCCAGTACGCGATGGCTTCCGACCACGACGGTGCCAAATGAAAAATCGTCGCCAGGTGGTAGCGGTCTTTCAATTCGGTCTCGTTGGCCACGATCCCCTTGCTGAACCCGTAGGCCTGTGCCTCGGCGGCGGACATTTCGAGCAACTGATCGTCTCGCACGACGGGCTGAATCGTGTCGACCTCCATGTCGAGAATCGCGTCGTGGTACTTTTCCACCAGTTTCCAGTCGGTGGGTTTCTGCTCGGCGGGTTCGGTCAGAGTTTCATCGTCCTCCGGCTCGTCGGTTGCTTCTTCTTCATCGTCGTCCTCTTCGTCCTCGGATTTCTTTTTTTTCTTCTTCTTGTCCTGTGCCGGTTTTTCGCGCTCGCCCAGAAGCCGTCGCTTTTCAGCCCCGAAGACGAATTTGCGTTCTTCGGTCTTCGTGTTTTCCAGCCACCAAACCTCGCGATCGGGTAGCACAAACGCCTCGCACAGGGTCTGATCGTAGCCGTTCAGGCGAGCCGATGCGCGAAACTCCGCTAGCACGGGCGTGTAGGCTTTCGGCTGAAGGTCCTCGGGCACGGCACCCACGCCCCCTGGACCGCCCATGATGACTTGAGAGTCTCCGATGCGCGATGATCGGGCCATGACGATTTCGTCACAGGCCACCGCCACAATCGCCCCGCCCGAATGGGCGTTCGGGTTAACCCACGCGACTGTCTTGATGTCCGGTAGGTTCTTGATGAGATCTGCAATGGCGATCGAACTAGTGACCAGCCCGCCGGGCGTATCCAGATCGAAAATGATCAGCTCGACGCCTTTTTTCTCCGCCTCCACCATACGGCGCCGTATCGATTCGACCATCACGTCGGTGATTTCGCCGTCGAGGTAGATAATGGCCGCGTTTGCGGTCGACGTTGTCGCCGGCTCCGACTCCACGGAGGCGACCTGAGCGACGGCCGCCGCCGTGAGGGCGGCCACCAGCGCAAGACCAACGACTGGTGCAATCCGAACAGATTCATCCCATCGAATTTGTTGATTCATGGCGAAAACTCTCTCCGCATACGCCTGCGGCGCACGCGGTCTTATGCCCCATCATAAAGTCTACGACCCGTTTGTAGGATCGGCAAGTTGAAAGAATGGCTGATATTGTAATGGGCGGCGGTGGATCGGCGGCTTCGCGGCGG
>JADFIX010000376.1:0-3369 GCA_022566435.1 Planctomycetota bacterium | reverse complement strand
GGAACGCCGAGCCCGAGTCGGTCGCCTTCACCAACCGGCTCGACGTCGACAAGTCGTACGCGCGCTGCATGAGCATCCTGATGTCGGGCGCGGGTTACCCCATGCTCGCGGGTGCCAGGCATCGACTGCGCCACCACCGAATGGTCTCTTCAAGGCCCTTTTCGAGGCTCGTTTTGGCCTCCCAGTCGAGAATCCGCCGGGCTTTCGATGTATCGAGTTGGCGACGGGGTTGGCCGTCCGGGCGGGATGTATCCCATTCGATCGCACCGTCGTAACCGCACAGCCCGGCGATCATTTCGGCGAGCTTCCGGATCCTGATTTCCCGTCCCGTGCCGATGTTGATGGGCTGAGAGTCGTTGTGAATCTGGGCGGCTTTGACGATGGCGCCGGCCGCATCGTCCACATACAGGAATTCTCGACCGGCCTCGCCACTTCCCCAACACGACACACGCTCACCCCTCGAGTCAGTCGCCTGACAAAACTTTCGAATCATCGCGGGTATGACATGCGACGTTTCCAGATCGAAGTTGTCGCCGGGTCCGTAGATGTTGACCGGAATCAGGTAGACGCCGTTGAATCCATACTCCGCGCGATAGGCATCGAGCATGACGCCCAGGCTTCGCTTGGCTACGCCATACGGGGCGTTGGTTTCTTCGGGAAAGCCGGACCAGAGATCCTCCTCGCGGAACGGCACCTCGCAGAACTTGGGATAGGCGCAGACCGTACCGACTTGCAAGAATTTGGCGATCGAGCGCTTCCGGGCCTCCTCAATCAGGTGGAGCCCCATGGCCATATTGGCGAAGAAGAACCGACCTGGTTGTTTCTGGTTCGCCCCGATGCCCCCCACGTCTGCCGCCAGGTGGATGACGACATTGGGCTTCGCGGCGTCGTAGAGTCGTGCGACGGCCTCAGGGTTCGTCAAATCGAACTCGGCTGATCGAGGGACATAAACGTCAGCGACCGCCAGTGCTTGCAACCGGGCAACGACGACGCGCCCGAGAAACCCTGCCCCACCGGTGACACATACTTTCTTTCCGTTCAGAAAAGAACTCATCGCACTCTTTCCGTCGTCTCGTGCCACATCACAGATTCTTGTTGACCACAACTTCGCCGTTCTTGACGACGGCGCGCACCGCGTCGCGGCCGTGCTCATATACACATCGGTCGAAATTGGGTACGTCCAGCACAATCAAATCCGCCTGCAGACCCTTTCCTATCGCACCGAGTCGATCTTGGCGGTTGATGGCGGCCGCAGCGTTGGCCGTCGCGGCGACGAGCACTTCGGTCGGCGTCATTTTCGCCTGAATACAAGCGATCGACATCACCAACGGCAGAGATTCGATCATCGAAGAACCGGGATTGAGGTCGGTGGCCACGGCCACCGGCAGATCGGCGTCGAGGAGTTTTCGGGCCGGTGCTTGGTCCACACCGAGATAGAACGAACAGCCCGGCAGAAGAACGCCCACGGTGCCGGCGCTTTTCATCGCGGCGATGGCTTTGTCGTGCGTGTTTTCCAAATGATCCGCGGATATGGCCCCGACCTCTGCGGCGAGCAGCGTGGCACCGCACTGCGTAATCTGATCGGCGTGCAGTTTCGGGGTTAACCCGAATCGCTTCGCGGCGAGTAGGACGCGGCGCGATCGCGGCACATCGAAGGCCGTTCGCTCGCAAAAAACGTCGCAAAACTCGGCCAAACCATCCTCGCGGATACGCGAAAGAACCGAGTCGTCGAGGATTAGATCGAGGTAATCATCCGGACGATCTTCGAATTCTCGCGGTGTGGTGTGGGCGGCAAGATAGGTACCGACCAGCTCGATGGGTTGGAGTGCGTCGAGTCGTTTTACCGCTTCGAGCATTTTGAGCTCGGTGCCGACGGTCAGCCCATAGCCGCTTTTGATTTCGACGGTCGTCACGCCGCGATGGAGCATTCGATTCAAGCGCGGAAGCGCCAATTCCACCAGTTCGTCACACGAAGCGTTTCGCACCGCCTCAACCGTGACGCGAATGCCGCCGCCGGACTCGGCGATCTCGGCGTAGGACTTGCCCTCCAGGCGCTGGACGAATTCGCGTTCACGCGAGCCGGCGAAAACCGTGTGCGTGTGGCAGTCGATCAAACCGGGGATGACGCAACCGCCGCGAGCGTCGAGCGCCGGGCAGTCGTCCGCAGCGTCGAGTTCGGCCTGGGGCCCGAACCATTCGATTCGCCCGTCCCGAATCAGCACCGCCGCATTCGCCACGATTTCCACATCGCCCATCGATCGACCGCCGACGGGTCCGCGTGGCACGACATTCAGTTCACCGATATTGCGGATCGCAAGCATGATTGAAATGGACTCCTTCCCGTCGACCCTAGACTCCGCGAATCATTCGCGTCAGAGGAGTATAATCTGTTGGCGTCCTTTCGTCGCGGCGGCGAGGAAATGGCGGTCGGTTGGATGGAAACCGACGGCAAAACCCGCCGCGCCTTAGCGCCGTCAATAGCCGCTTCCGATCCGTATGTCCGCGTTACTCGACGGCGTCGCCCAATCGACATTTCACCGTTGGAGTCTGTGCCCGCCTTGCCAGAAGCGCAGATGCAGTTCGGCAAGTCAGAAGCCGGGCAGGCGGATCGCACGCCAGATGCTCAAAGTGCGGCGGCGAAGCTGCTTCACCAGACGGTGGCTGCGTATACCGATTCGGAGTTGGCGGGCATCCGCTTTGTGTCACACGAGTCACCAGCAAGGCAGGTGCGAAAGATACCCAAGCCTTCGCGAAACGACATTTTCGGTGCGCTCCAATCACTACAGCAGGATAAGCTCCCGTAGTCCACACGCTCTCGCGAGACACACGGGGACGACGGTCATACACGCGGGCGTGATCGAAGATTAAGCCCGGTTTGAATGCAAGAGGCTGTGTCTTCTGACGAACGTGTGCTGACGTGCCCGACGGGTGGCGGGCACATCCTGTGGCCCGTCGGTCCGCACGACCGTGACAATCGGCGCATTCTAGCGCAGCGGCCGCATGGTTCGGGGTAAACACCTTGAGCCATCAGTGTCGCCACCGCGCCCCGCTGGGCCTCTTTCGGTAGCTACCCGGTTGGCTTGCCGGTCGTGCTGAATGCTTGGGTTGTTGGGCGCCGAACCGGCAGACTCGCACGGACGGACAACCAACCTATTCGTCCGAACCACCGTGGCTTCGCGAGTTTGCAGGAGCCAGCGCAATTTGACACCGGACAATCGGCATCCTAGGCTTGGAGAGTGAAGGCGGCGGCGCGGCTTCGGCAGAGGTCGCAGCCCGCCGCAAACGTCGTCCGCTTCCACACGCTGCAGCGGATGCCGCGCATTCCTTCACGAGTTTGCGAAATTCATTTCCTTTTTCTGGCAACGGCCA
>JADFIX010000375.1:4837-5165 GCA_022566435.1 Planctomycetota bacterium | reverse complement strand
CCACGGTTTCTACATGGGGTTTAGTCGTTCTCACGCTGGTGCTTTTGACTGGTGGCAAGATTTACTTCGGGCGCCGGTCGCTCCAGCCGTGGTAGTCCGAAGGCGCACCGACTTCTGTGGGAGAGAGGAACGGGACGTGACGAGTCCCGACGTGCGCACTGTATGAACACTCTCCTCGTCGCCCGCGGCTGATCCCAACCTAGTTTGGCGTCTCATCGAGACTTGGGATTGCCCTCGCTGACTAGGCGCCGAAACTTTCTTGATACTTCGAGCCACGTCAGGGTCAAACTCCCAATGGCCTGCCGCGGGCCAGTCAGTTTCGCGGTTC
>JADFIX010000375.1:0-4827 GCA_022566435.1 Planctomycetota bacterium | reverse complement strand
ATCTTAATTCGTTGCTATCTAGCCGGATCTTATTCAGCTCCAAGGAGCCTTCCGAGCATGGAGCGCATTCGCACGTTATCCACGTACAATAGCATGAGCATTCCTAGAAATGCGGCAAACACACCCAGCATTAATGGCAAGAATCTGCTTCGAACAATACCTATAAACATACTCCTATAGACGTTGAACACTCGCCTATAAATTGGTGTCCACGTCGTTTCCCCGTTACTTCCCCGGCCGACTTCACGCAGCACTGCCTTCCACATTTCAGCAACATCTCGACCAAACGAGGTATTCTTTAATCGATCTTTTGCAATGATGTTCTGCGTGTCTGTCGCGAATCCCTCAAAAAGCTCACGGTCAAATCTAATTGCCGGTAGATGCGTGATGTTATCAACGGTATCCACATTCAGTCGTGAATCGACACTTTTGTTGTAAACATAGTATGGCAACTTCCCTTTAATTTTGACGCTGCTGCTGCTCCTTTGCTCGGATCATGATCTGGCTCTGCAGGTCAAAGCACGCACGATAACTGATACGATCCTGCTCACTCACTATGATTGTCAAGTCGGCCATCAAAGATGCCGCCAACGAAAAACTATCGATGCCTGCACGAGTGTCGATCAACACAAAGTCAGCCTTTCCGTCAAGAGAGGTCAAAAGTGTACTGAGTCCTTTGCTTATATGATCGAAAGACATTTGCGAAATGGAATCGTAGTCTAACGGCTCCCGAACACGTTGATATGACGGGATGACTATTGACGCGCTAGATTTGACAAGCGGCCATTCGGTGGGGAGAGCTCCTTCCCTCATGAGCAAATCGTAAATAGACCATTTTTCGTTTTCCAACAAAGACAAGTCACTGTACCACAAGAGAGTAAGACCCTTCACATGGAAATCCAAATCGATGATCACGCACGAATTGAACACAGGCGCATCGTTAATCAACTGACTAAGGGCTAGCGTAAGTAACGACTTCCCTGCTCCGCCTTTGCCACTTGCGATCGTGATTACCTTTGTTTGTCGGGATGCAATCTCAACAGAGTGATTCGTGGATTCGCTGTTCACGGTTATCCTCCGGTCGGCTTAATAAGGGCAAGAGCGTCGCTTCGTCGACCTTGGTCAATTGACCGCATTCGCTGATCTTGTTTGACGTATCTTACGAAACTCGGTATTGCGACTACCAGAAACACGAGCGTGCAGCTAACAAGATAAACGGCTGTATTGGTCGGATTTTGTGATGATACCTGATTACTCTCGGGAACGGCACCGGTAATTGCTGTAACTGCCACGCCGCCGGCTAGTTGGCCGATTCCGAGGTATAATCCAATGAGCCACCACAAGGCTTTTCGATTGGCCCCTCGTGGGTCGTTTAAGATCACATAGAAAACAGTGCCAAATACGAAGCCCACGAATATCCCAACTGCAGCGGCAGCAACGAGGGCAAGCATGACTTAGGATCTCCGGCAGACAAGAGCAGGAAACAGGTCACTTCATTATCCGCACCATCCGACAGATAGTATAAAACCGGAGCCTCCAGGCAGCATGCAGGATTCGGGGTGGTTTGAACGCCCGATGACTCACTTGCACAGAAGACTCACGATGGACAAGTTTATCGGGTTCGACATCGATCACAAGCCTACGCTGGCGTGCCTCGTCCAGGCAGGTCAGCCCGACCGCTACACGAAGTTGTGGACCGACGTGGCCCAACTTCGAGAGTGGCCTCGAACGGAGCGCGAGCCCGGCGAGCGGCTTCATTTTCCGTTTTAAAGTAAGCTGCCTCTCGGGCCATCTCTACCGGCATTTCCCAGTACTATATTTCAGCCGCAATCATATCCAAACGAACCGCTCGATTCAAGCGAAACGAACTACTTGCTGCATTTCGTGCCCGCGTGGCCGCGCCATCGTGCCAATCCTGTCCCCTGAAGCCTCTGGAACAACGATTCCGGCCCGTTTCCGCGCAGCGTCAATTCGTACCCCACTCGAATCATCAACGTATCGCTCGATCGCGATAGTCACTCACGCTGCACCAACCGCGCCGCAACAAGGCTGGCTCCAGATCGCCAAGTTGGTTGAACAGGAACAATGAATGATAGCGTATACGCTCGAAGTAGCCGTTGCTAGCCGAGCCCTGAAGTCCGGTTGGGCGGCTGTCGTTGACGGGGCAGGTTTCTTCCGCGGGCTGAACAAACTCAGTCGATTCCACATGCACGTGATACGCGACGAGAACATTTCACATCCTCGACCTGCAAACGAGGATCGAAAATTCACAAGGCTGAAGCGTTGTCGCGACGCATGGCGATATCAAACGCCGACGATTCCCGCTGGACCCCCATGTTTCTGCGCCGTACGATTCGTAGCGTGACGATGGGCCGAGTACAACTCGCTGGTCGTCCGGCCCCGCGGTGCGGGCGACGGGAGCCGTCGCCCAGGAATGCCACTCGTCGCCGATTCGGAAAGGATGCCGATTTTCTTATGGCCGCGTCTTCGTTCGTTCACCTTCACGTTCACACGCATTACAGCCTGCTCGACGGCGCGACCCGCATTAAGGCCCTGATCGAACGGGCCAAGGAATTCGACATGCCCGCGGTGGCCATCACCGACCACGGCAACATGTTCGGCGCCATCGAATTCTACACCGCCGCCCGCAAAGCGGGCGTCAAGCCGATCATCGGATGTGAAGCCTACCTGACGGCCGGCGACCGAAGACTCAAGGAATCCACCGAAGGGAAAAACACGTTCCACCTTCTCCTGCTGGCCATGAACCTTCAGGGCTACAAGAATCTCATCAAGCTAGCGAGTATCGGATACACCGAAGGTTTCTACCGCAAGCCGCGGATCGACAAGGAAATCCTGCGCGAACTTTCCGACGGTCTGATCTGAACCAGCACCTGTCTCGGCGGCGAGATTCCGCAAGCCTTTCTGCAACGCGATCGTGCGACGGCCGAATCACTCGTCAAGACCTACCTCAGCATTTTCGGTCCCGATCGCTTTTTCATGGAATTGCAAGACCATTCCATGCCCGAACAAAAGACGCTGAACCCCGAATTGATCGACACCGCCAAACGACTCGGCATCCGCACCATCGCCACCAACGACGTCCATTACCTCGAACACAGTGACGTCGAAGCCCACGACGTGCTCTGCTGCATCAACACCGGGCGGCTGGTTTCGGATGAAGACCGATTCAAGTTTCCGTCGGATCAATTCTACTTCAAGAGCACCGCGGAGATGTCCGCCCTGTTTCCGGATTGCCCCGAGTCGATCAGCAACACCCTGCAGGTGGCGGACATGTGCAACTTGGAAATCGACTTGGATACGCGGCACGCGCCGGTCTTTCGCGTGCCGGAAAACATCACCGCCAAAGACGGCACCAAGCTGGACGACGGTGCGTATCTCAGGCAGCTCGTTTATGAGGGGGCAGAGGAGCGATACCCCGAAATCAGCGACGAATTGCGTGAGCGGATCGACTACGAACTCGAAGTCATCACCGGCAAGGGATTCGCCAGCTACTTCCTCACCATGTGGGACTGCGTCAATTATGCCCGCGAGAACGGCATTCCGGTCGGTGCCCGAGGCAGCGGTTGTAGTTCGGTCGTGGCCTATACGCTGTTTCTCAGTTCGCCCGAACCAATCCGCTACGGGTTGTACTTCGAGCGGTTCATGGATCCGGATCGGGACGAGATGCCGGACATCGACTTGGACATTTGCCAGCACGGTCGCGCCAGGCTCATCGACTATGTCCGCGAGAAGTATGGTCACGTCGCGCAAATTATCACCTTCGGCACACTCAAGGCCCGTGCGGCGGTCAAGGACGTGGCCCGGGTGCTGGGCTACGGGTTCGATCAGGCCAACGAACTCACCAAGCTCATTCCCAGCGAACTGAAGATGACGCTCGACAAGGCGCTTCAGCGCGAGCCCGAACTAAAAAAACAATACGACACCGATGAGAAGGTCAAGAAGATCATCGACATCGCCCGCAAGGTCGAAGGCTTGGCCCGCAACGCCGGCATCCACGCCGCAGGCGTCGTCGTGGCCGATCAACCGCTGGAGACTCTTCTTCCGCTCTACAAGGCCGCCGGACAGGATGGACTCATCACCCAATTCGACGGGCCGACCGTGGAACGTGTCGGACTGTTGAAGATGGACTTTCTCGGTCTGCGAACCCTGACCACACTGGAGCGCGCACGGCAACTCGCCGAGCGTAGCTCCGGTCGTTCGATCGATCTCACCAAGCTGGATCTCGAGGATCCGAACGTCTACGAACTATTCGCCCGCGGTGACACACAGGGCATCTTTCAATTCGAGTCGGGGGGCATGCGCGACGTCATCATGCGCATAAAACCCAACCGCATCGAAGACTTGATCGCCGCCAACGCCCTGTATCGACCTGGCCCCATGGAATACATCCCGGACTACATCGCGCGCAAGCACGGTGCCGCCTGGTCGACGCCCCACCAAATTATGACCGAGGTGCTGCAGGAAACCTACGGCATCATGGTCTATCAAGAGCAAGTATCGCGCGTAGTGAACCAACTCGGTGGTATCGAACTCAAAGCCGCGTTCCGTCTTGCCAAGGCGATCAGCAAGAAGAAGACGGAAATGATCGAGTCCATGCGCGAGCCGTTCCTGGAGGGCTGCGCGGCGAATGGTGTCAAGCGCGAGGTGGCCACCCAAGTCTTCAACGACATTCTCAAATTCGGCGGCTATGCGTTCAACAAGGCCCATTCGACGGGCTACGCCCTGATCGCTTTCCAGACCGCCTGGATGAAGACTTACTTTCCGGTCGAGTTCATGGTCGCCGTGATGACATTCGAAATGTCCAGC
>JADFIX010000374.1 GCA_022566435.1 Planctomycetota bacterium | reverse complement strand
CGAGCTTCTTCCTGGCCCGCGCGCGGTGGACCTCGACCGTTTTCTCGCTGATTCCCAATCGCACCGCGATCTGTTTATTGGCCAGGCCTTCAACGATGAGGTCCATGACTTCCCGCTCCCGCGGTGTCAACCGTGCGATCTGGGAAACCACTTCTTCTCGTTCGGCCGATGCCCGTCGCGTCCGGCGATCGCACAAACCGCCTTTCGATCAAGTGCATGATTTCAGCTTGCTCAGCCTCAGGCAATTCCGAGAGGCACCGCTCCAAATCGCCCAACCGACTCGGCAAATGATGAGATTCTGAGCGACGACGAATAAGGAATTCGTGTTGACTACGGGCGGAGCGGCGTACCATCGAAAGAACCTCTTCGAGAAGTTCGCGGTCCGTTTGTGTTGGTTCATGCTTGTCTTCCGATTCCCCGCCCCGCCCCGCGGCTTCTACTTTGCTCATCAGGCTCGGCCAGAACTGGTCGAACCATCGCTTGAGTCGCGTTTCATCACTTGCCTGCTCGCTCGTGGCGTTTATCGTCTTGACAAGGCGAAACATATCCTTTTCGGTTAGCGTTGTTGCTTGAAACTGCGCAAGTGGTCCAGAAACATCGGTTGGTTTTACGTCACAGAGCAACGGACAGCAGTGTTTATCAGATAATGCTTGTGAGATGGCCCCTGATTCGAAGTGGACCCAAGGATTCAACAGGTTCTCGCGTGTCAAAACGACAATTCCCAACTTGCTGGTGGCGAGGTTTTTTGCCAGCTCGAGTACCCAGGCCAGACCTTTCCGAAGGTCTTCGCTGGACACCCAAGGTTTTGCGTCGCGTATAACATCGGGCAGCCAGTCGCGAAGAGTCGTTGCGATACTACGACTTAAACTGCCTGACCAAGCAATAAAGATGCTAGTGTCCGCCATTGTCCCGATTCCTCCATTCTTCAAAGTGGTCAAATCTTGCTCCCGAGACGACACATAGTATACCGACGTCCGAGATAGGTATCAAGCACCGGGTATACCGCTAACGAAAGACGTTGAACGGATTTACGCCTCAGATCGCACCCCATCGACGTTTGCCGTCCGCACCAACTGTAGAGCCTCACATTCATTCCTTCGGGACATTCAGTCCGTGGCTTTTTTGAAGGTGCCCCCATACAGCCTTCCGTAACGTGGTCGCGGACCGCTTATTCCGCCGCAGTTTCCCCGCCCAAGACCGCCCCGGATGAACCGTATCCCACGCAGGTTTCATCCCCTGATAGCGATCCTTCCCCGGATCATGATTCCCAAACCCGTCAAGAACCACATTCCAAACAGGCTTGAACCGATCGATCAGCATCGACTCGCCCCACCGAATCCACTCTTCATCGACGATCAGGTGCCGGCAATAGAAGTCCGCGATGTCCAGACTCGGTACCTGCTGCAACGATCGCGTATGATCGACGAGAAGTGTCGATTAAGCGGGTACGATGAAAAAACCAGCAAAGCTAGACCGTGTTATGCCGGTTCGAATCAGTTCTGACGACATCAAATTGTTCAGGAAAGCTGCTCAAAAGGACGGTCGGACCGTTATCGAATTGGGTGCGAGCTCGACTGGTGAAAATTGTCAAAGCCGAGCTGAAGGGTTGATTGGGTCTCAGTGTTTGGCAGCTCAGGTACCATCGATCAGGTCCAGCCGGTCGCTTACGCTTGCGGTACTGAAACGGTCGCGCCATCCTCATCTTCCTCTACGTCGCTAAGACCGCGAAGCAGTCTGACGTCGTTTCACGCTCCCCTTCTCGCTTCCTACTCGGTCGCGTTCAGGGTCGCCTTCAATCGCTTCGTCGCTTCCTCGGTCCTTCCTACGGACACTGCGTCAAATCGGGAACAAACGATCCAGGAAACGGATCCGCGACTTCGCCGTACGTCTTACCCTGGAAACCCGCAATGATAAGCAGCACGTCATTGATATTGACGAGCAGATTCATCTGTTCGCCATTCAAGACCGGATGAACGTCCGTCAGCGAAAGGTGCGTCGCGTTAAACGCGTTGGCATTTATGAGCGTCTTGATGGCCGCCACAAAGTCGTCCGCGTTCACCGTGCCGTTCGGCGCCGTCCATACATTCGGTGGACTCCCCGTCGGCCCGGTAAACGAACCGACGACATCGCCGAACCACTTAACACCCGGCTTGGCCTGAGTATCCAGCAAAGCTGGGTCTGACATAAATCCGAAGACCTCGATGGCGATGGCATACGTCGTCGTGGGCACGATCGGGCAACCGGTCAGATGCACCGTCGGACAGCCGGTCCAATCCGGCGCGGTCGCCGGTTTCGTCGCGGTGACGATCGAAATACAAGTCGCAGGCGAGAGACCTTGGCCGTTTACAGGGTCGGTCGCCCACCACGGTCCGCTGCCCACCAGGTCGGGAACCTGCGTGCTGTCAATCTCCACGCGGATGTGGTGGGAATCCGGGTTGGTCCCCGATAGGCCCCGCGGATCGATCGAGATGTATCGGTTCTTCAATATGTGGTGCGGGGCCGGTGCACGTGCCGGCGGTTCCAACTCACAATCATCCGGTATGCCGTTGCCGTTTTCGTCGACATTATCGTCGCCAACGGGGCAAATATCATCTGAATCGCACACGCCATCGCCGTCGGTGTCGTCCGGGTTATCCAGCGGGCAGGGATCGCATTCATCGGGCACCGTATCGCCGTCGGTGTCCGTATCGCAACCATCCGGGATACCGTTCGGCTGGCAGTCGATGTTATCATCGAAGCCCGGGCAGAGATCGCACGAGTTGATCACGCCGTCGCCGTCATCGTCTCCCACATCGTCTGGCGTAATGGATAGGTCGATCTCGCCCGACCCAGAGGAGCCACCCCATCCACCGGTTCGGATCAAATACTGGGCGCCTTGCACGACGGGCACGGTGAGCGTGGCCGGTCCGCCACCCTGACCGCACGAGTCATCGCCGCATCCTAGCTGCTCGCCGAACGGGTCACACGCCGAGGTCTCGTAAATCTGAAGCGTGTTGTCGTAGTTTGTGTTGACGCAAAGACTCACGGTCATGTCACCGCTGCACGCCGCGTCGTGTATGTACCAGATATCCTTCGTGCCGACATTCGAGTCGCCGCTGAGGCAGTCCGCCGGTCCGTCCGTTGTGGATAACGAGTTGTCAAATGGCGTAATTCCTTCCGGTATGGCGAAGGCATCGCCGCAGTTATCGTTCTCGGCACAAGAGTCTCGCGCCAGATCGGCACACGCGGCACTCCAGCCTGTATCGCAACACGACGAATCTTGCGAGCAGACCGCGTTACAGCATTCTTCCGTTTCGCAGCCGACGCCGGCGTGCGATGCGACACAGTCTCCGACGCCGCCCACACATGCGCAAAACATGCTTCCGCAGTCGTTCCCGAGAAAGAAGAGACCGCCCGCGCACCCCGGCTCGGTGATCCCATCCGTACAGGTGATCCCCGTGCAGCAGGCACCGAAACAGACGTCGTTACAAACTCGACTTTCAAACCACGTGCCGGACGGACAGTCGGACTCCGTCACGCTGTCCGTGCAAGTCAGCGACTCGCAGCAGGCGCCGGTGCAGGACTTCGTTGCGCAAATTGAGCCCGCCGTAAAAGCGCCTTCAAGACTCGCGCACGTTCCCGCGGTGTGGTCATCCAGGCATGTAACCCCGTCGCAGCATGTGCCAACACAAACGGTGTCGCAGGTATCTCCGACAAACCAGGTTCCCCCCGCAGTTGCACAGGACGCCTCCGTGATCGAATCCATACATGACGAAGTAAGGCAGCAAGCCCCCAGGCACGCGATAGCGCCGCAGTCGGGCAGAATCGCCGTGCTCACATCGGGTATCGTCCACGCGCCTCGACCAAGCGTTCCGGCCACCAGTACATCGTCCGTGGCGTCGTAGTCGAGATCCCACACCGGTACATTCGGCAGGTTGGTTCCGATCTCGTTCCAGGTTCCCAGGGCGGTACGAAGTGAAAGGAACGCGCCGATATTCGTGCCGACGACAAGTCCGTCTTCCCCCGCGCTAGTTACGAATTCACCGGAACGAAGAATCTGCACGCCGGTCAGATCGCCGGTGATGTCGAACCAGGTCGTACCGGCATCGGTGGACACCAATACCACAGAGGTCGTAATGGCGTAGACACGGTTCCAGTTTTCGGGGTCGATCACGATATCCCTGACTGTTCCGCTCGCCGGATCGCCGGCAAACTGCAGATCGGAGCCGGAGCTCGTCCTTCGAAAGACCTCAGAACCGTCGGCGACATAAAGAACATCGGGATTGGGAACGCCCCCCAGCCGCCCGCCGTAGGCCATGGCGTTACCCGACGTCGTGCTGTTGACGTCAATACCCGCGCCGATTTCGCGAATGGTGTCGCCTTGATCCAACGATTCGTAAACCGACTCACCGCCGCCGATCACCAGCCGGGTTTGATCCTCACGACTCAGCGCAAGGGGCGTGGAAAACTGTCCGCTGAGATCAGCCCCCCCGCCGACAAGAATAAGCGTGGGAAATTCGGTCAGCACAGGGCTGTTGGCCGCATCGTAGGTCGTGCGGGTGAAGCCGCCCAGGAACTGCGAACTGTAGTATCGGATGGAGAATCCCGGAAGGCTGGTATCGTCAACGACCACGTCGCCGCCGTCGCCGCCGCGGATGTTCTGCCAGACGATTCCGCCCGTCGTACTTTGAAGAAGCGTACCATTATCCTGTGTGCCACCGATGATGATCTGCGAGTTATTGTCGTAGGCGATATCGTGAAACTCGGTGACCCTCAGGTTGCCGATGATCGAAAACCAATCGCCTTCGTTGGATTGGGGAAACGTGCGCCGGTAGATACCGCCGTCGTCGCCTTCGATGAGCTCTCCGTTGACATCCAAAACAATCTCACGCGAGTCGGCGTGCGGTGCGCTGTTGCTGGCCGTACCACCGCCCGGCGCGCCCAGCGCGTCTGAGTGCGTGAGGTGAACCCATTGGCTGCCGGGGGAAAGCAAGGCGTCTCCCCGGAACAGTCGGCCGGAAAAATTTTCGGCGCCTATCGAGTTTGGCAGCGGGGACGGTTGTCGATCACCGCCGACGTACACGATACTCGGCTCGAAGAGATCCGCCTGAATCGAAAAGTGAATGGATCCTTGGCTGCCGGGTTCTCCCGCATCGGGCTTGAAGGTGGGATTCGTGCCCACGTCGGTGCCGCCTTCGTTGGTCAG
>JADFIX010000373.1 GCA_022566435.1 Planctomycetota bacterium | reverse complement strand
GATGCTCAGGAAGCGTCGCCTTTACGCTCATTCGTGCTTCCGACTTGGTTGCACGAATTCGGTCGCCTTCACGCTCCCTATTCGGTCGCGTTCAGTACGGCGAGCGTCAGCGACCCGCCTCTTGGTCAACCCGAATAGTTGAGGTTGGTGATACACTAGTGCTGATAGTCGACTGATCGGATGGCCTTAAAGTGATGACCCGCCGAACATTTCTGGACATTTCGGTTTCGATCATGCAAGCGGTCGTGGCCGGCCTATGTCTCGTGCCGGTGCTGCGGTTTGTTATGCATCCACTTATAGCCAAAAAGCGGGGCGGGGGATTCGTGCGGCTTGTGCCCCTATCGTCGATCGCCGCGGGCAAGCCGCAACGCGCGGTGGTAAAGGCCGACAGATGGGATGCCTATATCCACTACCCGTCCGGACCGGTGGGGAGCGTGTGGCTATTGCGGACGGACGATGAGCAGGGCGAGCCGCGAATCCGCTGTTTGCAGACAACCTGCCCCCATCTCGGTTGCGCGGTCGATCGGGCCGCCGACGGAAACGGATTTCGCTGTCCCTGTCACGATGCCGCCTTCGATGGCGACGGCAAGAAGCTGAGCGGGCCGGCGCCGCGCGATATGGATGAACTTGAAATCCGGCTGACCGAGGCCGACGCCGCCGGCGAGCGCTGGATCGAAGTGAACTATCAGACCTTTACCACCGGCATCGAGGGCAAGATTCCCAAAGCCTGAGGGCGAATCGTAGCGGACCACGACACATGAGCCTCAAAGTTTGGTTACATGTCCGAACCGGTTGGCCGGACACCGATCGCGCCGTGCCATCCAAAGTTCGCCTCGAACCACCGACGTGGCGCCGCGCCCTGACTTTCTCGATTGTCTTGCTGATCTTGCTACAAATCGTGACCGGCGTGGCGCTCATGACCGTCTACAGCCCGTCGCCGTCCACCGCGTGGGCCAGCGTGTGGTATATGCAGACGCAGGTGCCGTCGGGCTGGCTCGTGCGCGGGCTGCACTTTTTCGCATCGGATACGCTGGTCGTCTTGCTGGTCGGGTATTTGCTCTGCTGTATCGTCACTCGCGCGTATCGGGCGCCACGCGAATTTGTCTGGTGGACGGCGCTGTTGGTCACCGGCGTCGTGCTGGCACTGGCGCACACCGGTTACTTGCTGCCGTGGGATCAGGATGGTTTCTGGGGGACGAACGTGCGCCTGAACATCATCGCCCGTACGCCCGTCGTGGGTCCGATGATCCAGCGACTTCTCATGGGCGGCGCGACGTACGGACACGGAACGCTCTCGCGGTTCTACACGCTCCACGTGCTGATCCTTCCCGCGATTTGCGTTGTGTTGGCGTGGCTCGGATTGAAGTGGCGGCGGCGCGCGATCGTCGCGATGGATCCCGAGACGTCTGACAAGGAAGTGGCATCAATCAGTCAGCCCGTTCGAAACTGTCTTGCGGGGACGGCCGTCATGCTCGTCGTGTTCGCCCTGGCGGGATACACGCATCATTCACTGGGTAGCGAATGGCTCGACGCCCCGGCCGACCCCGCCGGCGCGGATTATCCCGCCCGCCCGGAATGGTACTTCCTGTTTCTCTTCCAATGGCTCAAGTTCTTTTCGGGGTCGACCGCGGAGATGATCGGGGCCATTGTCGTACCCTGCGTCGTGGCGGGCGTTCTTTTCGCCGCGCCGTTTTACGAATCGTTGGTGTCTGCCCGGCGCGCTCAAAAGTTCGTCGTCGGCTATGCGATCTTTCTGGTGGTCGCGGGCGTTGTACTGACCGGAATGGCCGTTGCGGCCGATCGAAGGCCGTCAGAAGAATCGGTGGCGCTCGCTCAACGCAAGCAGCGTGATGGGGCCGAACTATCCAGCCGAGAATCCGGGGTGTTACGGAGGCACGAGTTTCACGAGAAACGCGCTGCGACGCGGCGGACCGCGGACCGCGCGATCGAACTGGCAGACGAGAGTGGGATTCCGCCCGGCGGACCTCTTGTCATGCTGGCCGACGATCCCGAGACCGCCGGACCCAAGCTGTTCGCCGCGAACTGTGCGAGTTGTCACCGGGTATTCGGACACGACGGAACGGGCGTGGTCCCGAGCGAGCCGGCGACGTCATCGGATCTCGGAGGCTACGGCACGGCGAAATGGGTGCGAAGTTTCCTCGACGACCCCATGGCCGACCGATTTTTCGGTCTGATGAAAAAGCCGGATGGCGAGCCGGCACACACGAAAATGGATCGCTGGCTTTCGATGCAAGTCGAGGACGCCGATACCGCATTCTTAGAAAAACTGCGACAGGATTTCGACGCCGTGGCCGCCTATTTGGAAGATGAGTCGAACCGCCCTGGGCGACTGGCCGGTTTGTCCGACGCCGAGTTGGATGGCCTCGGCGATCCCACCGTCGTTCGCGGTCGAAGGTTTTTTCTCGACACATGCAACGAGTGTCACAGCTATGACGGTGAGCGGGAAGGCACGACGCGGGCGCCGGAAATGCGCGGCTATGGTTCCGTGGCGTGGCTGGAACTCATGATCGCGGAGCCGGGACACGACACCCGCTATCGAACCAAGGGCCGTGAGCCCGCACAAATGCCTTCTTTTTCGGATCGCCTCACGCCGCGAGAGCGCACCTTGATTGCAATTTGGCTTCATTCGCGGGAAGCGACGAAGCGATTGAAGGCTGAGCGCGAGCGGATAGTGAGTGCGAAGGAATAGGGAGCGTGAAACGACGAAGCGACTGAGGGGCCCCGAATTCGTGCAACCGAGTAGGGCCCGCGCCAGCGTCGGGTGCCCCATTCTTCGCACCAGCGAAGGGTGGGGGACGGACGCCTAGCACCACGGACGTCCCCCACCCTTTTCAGTAGAAAAGGATGGGGCACCACGCCGATGCCCAACGAGCGAGCGGTCGTGTTGCGTGCCGCGACATCGCACGGATAATGGCGTTTGATCGGTGACTACTTGCGTTGGAGTCGATTCATGACGCTGTCGGCAGGCTCGAAACTTGGTCTTTACGAAATCCTCTCGCCTCTGGGCGCGGGCGGGATGGGCGAAGTCTACCTCGCACGAGACGGAAAGCTCGACCGAGAGATCGCCATTAAGGTGCTTCCCGAGGCCATGACCCGTGACCCGGAGCGGGTCGCACGCTTCGAGCGAGAAGCGAAAGTTCTCGCCTCGCTTAACCACCCCAACATCGCCTCCGTCTACGGCTTCGATGAATCTAACGGGACGCGATTCCTTGTGCTCGAATACGTCGAGGGTGAGACACTGGGGCGCCACCTCAAACGAGGACCCATGGCCACCGAAGATGCGCTCGACATTGCCAAGCAGATCGCCGAAGCACTTGAAGCGGCTCACGGAGAGGGCGTGATCCATCGAGACCTCAAACCCGCCAACGTGATGATTCGCCCCGATGGCACCGTCAAAGTTCTCGACTTCGGTTTGGCCAAGGCGATGGCCGAGGAATCATCCGCTGCCGCGGACGCCAACTCCCCGACGATCACCGCCAACTTCACCCGTCCCGGTGTCGTACTAGGAACCGCGGCCTACATGAGCCCGGAACAAGCTCGCGGCCGACCCCTGGACAAACGCACGGACATCTGGTCGTTCGGGATCATTCTATTCGAGTGCCTGACGGGTAGCCCTTTGTTCCAGGGCGAAACGGCCAACGACTCGATGGGCGCGATCTTGCACAAGGATCCGGACTGGTCCTTGCTACCGCCTGGCACGCCACCAACGATCCAACTTCTCCTTCGCCGCTGTCTTTCCAAGGATCGCAAACGTCGCCTGCACGACATCGCCGATGCACGGATTGAATTGGAAAACTCAATCGTGGACCCGGCTAGTACCTCGCTCGGCCTGGCCGCGGCGGCGTTGGACGTGCCGGCGAGGCGGCTCCCGTGGCGATGGGCGGTTGTCTTGGCCACAGCATTCGCAGTGCTTGGGGCTGGTGCAAGCTGGTTTCTGAAGCCTCCCCCTGCTTCTCGTGTCGTTCGGCTCACGTTGTCTATTCCTCGGCAATACGATTTAGCGAGTTGGTCATTCCCGACGTTTTCACCGGATGGAAAAGTAGCCGTGTTTCTTGGGGATAGCCCGAACAGTGCCGAGAGAACGTTGGTCGTACGAATGCTCGACCAGCAGGAGTTCCGTCCGCTGCGGGGAACGGGCCGTGCGAGATATCCGTTCTTCTCCCCGGACGGCGAGTGGGTCGCTTTCTGGCAAGAGGGGAAGCTGAAAAAGGTTTCCATCCGGGGTGGGCCGCCCATCACCCTGTGCGATGCCCCTTCGATGCGTGGCGGCACTTGGAGATCGGATGGCTCGATTGTTTTTGCGTCCACGTCCTCCGGGGGGCTGATGCGCATTTCCGCCTCCGGCGGGACGCCGGAGCCCTTCACCACACCCCCAGACGCAGAGTCGTTCGCTTCGCATCGTCTGCCGTATGCCCTACCAAACGGCGGTGTTCTACTTACTTTGGCCGTTGACTTCGCACAGTGGGGCGAAGCGTCCATCATGGTCGTGCCAGCTACCGGCGGGGCGCCCATAGAAGTCATCAAAGACGGGGGCGCAGGGCGATATGTCGCACCCGGTTTCCTGGTGTTCATGCGTGAGGGCACGCTCATGGCCGCTCGCTTTGATCCGGATCGCCTCGAACTCTCCGGTCAGCCTTTTCCTGTCGTGGAGGGTATTACGGCACCTGGGCCGGCTATGGCCCCGCAGTTTTCCATCGATACGCACGGTACGCTCATGTACATGACGGGCTCGACCGATGCGGAAAGGCGGTTAGTCTTGATCGATCATTCCGGGAATGAGGAAAAACTCGGCGAACAGACAGGCGATTTCGGGGAGCCCAGGCTTTCTCCAGACGGTCGCCATATTGCGATTGATTTGGGGCAAGGCTCCCGGCAGCAGATTGGGATTTTGGAGCGAGCACGAGACATACTGCGCACACTGCCCGCCGCCACACCCGACTCCGATCCAATATGGAGCCCCGACGGCAAATGGCTCGTGTTCGCATCTCGTCGGCATGGCGGTGTGCCCAATCTTTACCGCGTACGAGCCGATTTTTCCGGCGAGGTGGAGCGACTCACGGAAAGCGTGACATCACAGATACCCATGGATTGGGCACCGGACGGGCGAAGTCTGCTCTTCATGGAAATCACACCAGCCACGGACGGGGATATCGGTCTACTTCGGTTCGGCGAGAATGG
>JADFIX010000372.1 GCA_022566435.1 Planctomycetota bacterium | reverse complement strand
GTGACGTGAAATTCGCCTTCGCGGGCATCGATTCGACGCGGGTTGGGTTTCAACCACAAAGGCACCAAGCCACAAAGATAGGAGCAATCGTTTAGGAACAGGTACTTCCATTCGGCGTTTTCCTCGCACCAAACGTGGTGAGAACAACCACGCAGGCCGATGGCGTTCAGGAGTCCGATACCGCCGCGGGGCGGTCGGTACTCTGGCTTCTCGGGCTCTTAGGCACCCACAAAGGGCATCCGTTGTTCTGTCATCGGCTGCGCCGCAGCTTTACGCCTAGCCGACTTTTTCCGATGTCTCGCGAGAATGTAGACGTTATCGGGTCAGGGCGTACGATAAGGCTCGATAAGCCCGCGTGATAGTCCGACGTGTGTAGAGCGTTGTGCCATGGTTTTGCGTACGCGGGTCACTAGGCGTATTGGCAGGCGACGGCGTGGATTTTCAGGCCACAGGACGTAGGTGCGGGGACCAGCGTGCATGAGGGGCGAACGAATCATCGTGTTTTCGCATATTCCCAAGACGGCGGGGATGACCGTGCAACTCTTGCTTCGCCGTCACTTCGGGCTGCGCCATCTCGATTTACCGAAGGGGTTTATTTATACCGAGGCCCTGCTGAAGCGTGATCTCAGGCTGAACCCGCTGGTGCGAAGTCTGGCCGGTCATTCCCTGCGTCCCTTTGTCGACTTCGGTGCCTTACAGGACCGGCTAGTCTGGTACACGTTTCTTCGCGATCCGGTGCAGCGCTTCATCTCGCATTACCAGCACGCGGTGGAGAAAGAGGGTGTGCAGACGCCGTTCGACGTGTGGCTCCGCGCGCCGGCAAACAGCAACTGGCATGTGCGGATGTTGGCGGGTCGCGAGGACCTGGAGAGAGCCAAAGAAGTTCTGTCTCAAACAGTCACGTGTGTTGGGCTAATGGAGCGGTTCAACGAGTCTCTTCTTCTGATTCGTCATTCGCTTGGTATACCCGAGTTGAAGCTGTCTTACGGCGTGCCGCGTAACACGGCGCGGCGGAGCGACCTGCGTCAGCGCATCCGTAACGAATGCGATCGGCATCGTGCGGAGGTGATGGAGCGAAACGCACTCGATGGTGCGCTTTACGATTATGCGGTCGAGGTCCTCTATCCGGCGCAGGTCGAACGGTATGGCCGCCAACGGCTTGACGAGGATCTGGAGCGGGCGTTTTCCGGGCGTGTGTCGACCGTTCCCTCGGCGATTCGATATTGGCAGAGTGCGTTGTTCCGAAAGATGTTCTTCCTGCCGATTACGAAGGTGCTGGGTCGTCGTTCGGGACTGGCGTTGGACGGGACGCCGTTGAGCTGAGTGACGGCATCAAGTTATTCAAACCGGCTTCGCTGAAGCGCAGACCGATTCTAAGCGGGGCCTGTCATGGCATCCTCGAAGGCCCGAAAGTCTTCCAGTCCAGCCACGCCATTCGCATCGCTGTCGACCTGTGCGCAGGGCATCAGCGGCCACGCCGGCATCGCATGGTGCAGGCAGGTCTGCAGAAATGCGAAATCATATAGATCGACATCGCGATCGAAGTCGAAGTCGTGAATGGACGGCGGCGGCGCCGCCAGCATGTGGTTCAGGATATTGTTCGTGACCAACCGTACGACTTCGTGGTCGCGGTACGCGGAAAACAGGCCGTTGCACCAGCCGGCGACCGCGCCCGCCGAGAACACCTGGGCACCGTGCCCGTCGGGAAACCCGTATTCCGGTGATCGGGCGTAATAGGTGGCGGCCACATCCTCGTAGGCGACCGGTGGGTTTTTCCCCTCCTGTGCCACCGCGCGTCGTGCGCTGAGAACGACATCGATTTGTTCCGGTGAATGAGGGCCGATGTAATCCTGTTCGCCGGAGGCCAGAAGTTCGCCGAAGATATCACCGTCTTGCAACCCCGTTCCTTCGAACATCCAATGTGAACTCATTTGCACGATGTAGTCTTCCCATTCGAAGAGAGGCGAGGACCAGGCTGTCGTGGTCCCCTGCAGGCGTTCGCCGGGACGACCCAGCAAGTCCGTATCCCAAAGAGTAGTGACCAAGGTGTCGTCCACGCCGAGATAGGGATCGCAGGTCATCGCGTAATTGCGATAGGCGACCAAGGTCTGATTGTCATCCTCGTAGCGCACCTGCCACCACAAGTCGTTCGCGGAAAAGAACGCCTGGTGCCCACCGCGGTCGTGATGGGCCAATAGAGCGTCGTAGACAGGGCGCGAGATGTATTCGTGGTGCCCTGCGAATATGATGACATCGTACGCGCGGAGAATGCCCGGGTTCGCGTGGATGTCACGCTCCGTAAGGTAATCAGGTGCGTAACCGTTGCTCTCGAGATTGGCGGTGAAGCCCCATTGGGCCCTGGCCAACGACCCTCGGCCATTTGCCTTGATGAACGGTCGAAGGTACGACACTCGGACGGCATGCCGATCGTCGCCCTCGATTTGGCTGGCGTAGACATTCTTGCCTCCCCACGCGTTGTAGGCCACACGCGTGGGATAGTTCATCACGAACGCGATCCGGCTACTCTCTCCTGGAATGGGTGGCAAGATCGCAAAAGGATGGTAGATAATGGTGTTGTCTTCGGTGCGAAAAAGCGCCAGGTAGCTTCCGGTCTTCCACGTCGCGGGAACGGCAACGCTGAACGTTTCCGGCCATTGCGCGCCGTGCCAGGCGTTTTCGGTCGGTGGCGGGAAGTGCGAACCGGGCAGATTCTGAAAGAGCGCCACGCGCGGACGAACCCAGCTTCCTTCGCGTTTGATGTCGATTTCATAGGTGGGTGATGTGGTCGAAACGTGAAATGAAATCACGTCGCCCGTGCGGTAGCTTTTCTTGTCGGTGTAACCCTCAATGTACTGACTTTCTCCGGTCGCGAAATGGTCCGACGGAAGCGTGTCGCCAAAATCGGTCTCCAACGATCCGCGTGGTACTCGACCCGGATCCGCAAAACCTATCGCATCTTGGACGGTTTCGAGAGTTTGGTCTTGCTGAGGTGGGGCGACGCGCGAGCACGCCACCCATATGCCGACCACCGGCGCAATCGACAAGATCACAACCGGCGCCCGACCCACTTTGCGGTGAGTCATGGTGCACCTCCGAGATTATGACAGAAGAGAACGCTACCCCGCTATGAAACACAATCTGCCCGGCCGGCAAAGAAAGATGCAAGAGAAACTCGGAGATCGTCAGCCGGGATACCCCACTTATCAGACGTCAACCGAACGATCGTATTCAGATGGGCCGCTCGAGTCAAGCGATGCCTCCTCATGCGGCGAAATCCGGGCGCATAGCGAAACAGGTCGCCAATCTGCGTCCGGTGGACGTTATCGGGCTTTGGCCGTACGATAAGTCTCAGCAGAATAGTTAGATAGTCCGAACTCTATAGAGCGTAGCGCTTCGTCGTACGTGATCTAATGGGTGGCATGGGCAAGCGAGAGCTTGCTCGTGTCGGTGATCGGTTGAGCATGGGCGAATCCGCCTTAGGCGGACCCATGCCACCCAACGCAACCCACCGTTTGAGCCGCGACTAAGCAGTAGGTTCAGCAGCCTGATCGAGATCTCGCTGAACAGGAACCACTGATCTGATGAAGCAACGTCCGAACATCGTCGTTATCATCTCGGATTGTCTGCGCGCTCGGAATCTTCCCTGCTACGGTTACAAGAAGCCGACCGCGCCGAGGCTGACCGAACTGGCGACGGACGGACTTTGCTACGAAAACGCGATTTCAAGTGCCGAGCAGACGCTTACGTCCACGAGCGCGCTGTTTACCGGTGCCTATCCCGCGACGCATGGTCTTTTCGTGACCGGTGACACCTTGAATCCGTCCCTGAAGACGGTGGCCCAGGCGTTGTCCGAAACGGGATACGATACGCATTGCATCAACTGCAACAATCCCTATGTGACGGACTTTACCGGGCTTGACCGCGGTTTTGACCACGTGACGATCGCGTTTCCCTGGCTGAGGCGAAAGTGGTTCGACCTTCGCAAGCGTCGGATGAGCCATGTGCGGGACGCCAATGTCCCGTCACCGGCGCTGCCTGAGCCGGCGGCGGCATTTTCGCCCGCCTCGAATCCTGCCTCGGGAAAACGGCTGCGATGGCTTATGACGAGAATGTTTGACGGTGGCGCAAAGAAGGCGTTCGCGGAGGCGCGGCGCGCGTTAAGCCCGGCGGGCGATCGGCCGGCGTTTGTGTATGTGCATCTTATGGAGACGCACATGTACTATCATCCGCCGTCGCACCATGCGAACATGTTTCTACCCGATACCAAGGGACGCGAGCCCTGGTCCGTAAATCAGAATCCGATTTCGTATCTGTCCGGTGATACGCCGATGGATGATCTCGATTTCGAAATCGTCGAAGGACTCTATAACGGTGCCATTCACTACACCGACGAGCTGTTCGGCCGCTTTTTAGACTGGATGAAGAAGACCGGGCAACTCGACAATACGATTGTCGTTTTCACCGCGGATCATGGGGAGAGCTTCGGCGAGCATGGATTACTCGGCCACGGTCAATGCGTGTACGACACGGTGGTTCATGTGCCGATGCTCGTATGGGGCCCGGTGGTGTCCGCGGAGTCCCGAGGGTCTACCGTGCGTCAAGTGGTGCAGAATATTGATCTCACGGGGAGTCTTCTCGAGTGGGCGGGCTGTGACGATGAGACGATGGCGAAACAAATGCAGGGGAAACCGCTGCCGGTTTCCGCAGGCGCACCACGTACGCGGGACGCCGCATTGTCCTTTACCGTCGAGGCATTCGAGCGCGAACACATCGCCCTCAAGCAGGAGCTAGGCCTGCTGCATAAGGCCGCCGTGGGGGCCCGGAGTGACACGCACAAGTTTATCTGGAACGCCACCGATCCCGATGAACTCTATGATTTACAGGCGGACCCGGGGGAGACCACGAATCTTCTCGGGACGCTGCCGGAGGTGGAGCAGGAGCTCCGGTCGCATGTGGACGGCATCCTACCGACGTTCGAGCGATCGCGCGAGGCGACGTTGGAACGATTGCGGGGCGGCGATACGGGGGGGTGCCATCCGATGGTCGAGGAGCGGCTGCGCGATCTCGGGTACATCGAATGAATTCGTCGGCGACGGTCGGAATGCATCGAAAAGGGACTTGGGCGTTGTCCGACGACAAGCTGCGTATTTTGATGCTCACTCCGATCGAGCCGTTTCCTCCACACGGCGGATGGCAGACTG
>JADFIX010000371.1 GCA_022566435.1 Planctomycetota bacterium | reverse complement strand
GCTTTCAAACCGTTATTCATGGAAGATGTCGCCGAACAAAAGTTAGCGAGGATGGAACAAAAACGGGATGAGCTACAGACCGAACTCGACAACGAAAAGGAACGTACCCGTAAACTCGTTGTCGGTGTGGCTGTGGCCGCCACTAG
The DNA here is from genome assembly GCA_022566435.1 of Planctomycetota bacterium. GTDB lineage: Bacteria > Planctomycetota > Phycisphaerae > UBA1845 > UBA1845 > JADFIX01. The sequence continues at coordinate 5,061 of JADFIX010000371.1, read as the reverse complement.
GGCCGGCTCACGTGCTCGGACGAACCCCGCAATCGACGCGCTAGCCGAAGAGCTCGCGGCGCTCATTGAGGAGTTCGAGACCGAGGTTGACCTCGATAAACTGTCCAAAGTAGACGATCTGCGTTTCCGGCTGACCAAGGCAACGCTGGCCAACGCACAACATCGTTATGCTGAGGTGCAGACCCTTGTGCCGGTGGAAGAAGCCGTCGCCGAGTTTCAGACCGCAAAAAAAAAGATTGAACATGCCGAGACACAAACAAACCGTGCTATCGAGACGAATCAGGTGGTCGGTGACGGCTTCTATGGTCTTCGAGAATGGGGAAAGGCCCTGGCGTGTTACGCACGGATTCTCGAGCTGCGTCCCCATCGTTGCATCGTTGGGCTACACAAAGTAGCGCCGCCCGTTGTTTATTAAACCTCGGGCAAGTTGAGGACGCCTATATTCATTTCAGCGAAACTGTGGCGCACTTCACCACGCTCGTGGAACAGGAAGGCCGAGCCGAACTGGCAAACGACCTCGCCAGGAGCCTCGTAAACCGCGGACTCGCGCTCAATGCCCGGTGTAAGCTCGACGACGCGGTTAGAGACTACGACAAGTCCATCGAGATATTCGCACGTCTCGTCGAGCAGGAAGGGCGAACCGAGCTCAGAGACGATCTGGTTAGTCCGCTCGCTCTTCGCAGTCTGATCCTTCACCAACAAGGCAAGGCAGAAGAGGCAATCGACGACATTACCAGGGCCGTCGGAATCCTCGAACAGCTTGTTTCCGAACGTCGAGGCGAATTCGAGGAAAAACTCCAAGCGGCTCGCCGGATTCTCGCGGAGCTGAAAAACCAAGAGCCCGGCGAGTGATCCCGGACAATACACTAAGACAATCATCATCTCGCAGTTGATCTCGCATCGACATGCGGCAAAGAGAGACGAGCGATCGGGTCGGGTTCTATCCGCGGCCAATCGTGCGAACGGGTTCAGGCGTGCGAAGCCACGCCCTACGCAATTGTCAAACCCGCCCGCGCAGGTAAGCACGACCGGATGCGCCCGCATCCCCGTGCCTCGGAACCGCGAAACCGAACCATGTTGATGACGAAACGGCGCGTCAAACGCCGTCAAACGACCAACCTTACAACTTCGGATCGCAACGGGGATAGTGAAGGCAGGTCATCGACCCTGCCCTACTAGACTGGGCGATCCGGGTCCACTCTCCGGTGCGCTGGGCCGGCTCCTTGACGGTCGTGGTACTGATCACCGCTCGAATGGATAAACATGCGTCCGGAACGCACGCTACATGGCTGCGCGGAAGACACGGCCCCAATCCATGCGTTTGTACGCGGGTACCGTTGGGTCGCATGGCAAAGCGTGCGCGCCCAAGGCACGGCTCCGACCCACCACGCGAGCCCCCCGCACCGGGAGACGGGCATGCGGCTCCCTCGAGGTTTTCGGGAATTCTCGCGCCCTGAGACGGGTTTGGATATCGGGCGTTGCAGGCGCCGTCGAGGTCAGGGTATGGCGACCGACCGACCGCCACGCTGCAATTTGTGTAGTGCATGCGTACTCGTTGAGACGCCGCTTGCACGGATGGGGCCAAAAGGACTATCATGCGAGAATCTCGTGGGGTTCGTTCGGAAAGGAAATTTATGCAACGTCGAAGATTCGAAATGCTTCTAGCCGGGTTCGCGTTTACCTTCATGGGCGATGCCGGCTTGGCCGTACCGCCGCCGGAGATTCTTGACGCCATGGAGAGCGGCTTGGACGACGCTCTCAAGATCGGCGGGGATTCCGACAAGTACCCGAATGGCGCCGGCAGCAGCCGTGCGGCCACCGCCTTCACATCGCACCGGGTCGCTCTTGTCAGCCAGGTTCCGAACAGCGCGTTTCCCAGCGGCAGCAGCGGTGCCAACGAAGTGTGGGGGTACGTCTCACCCGGCGGGCGGGAGTACGGCATTCTCGGCATGCGCCGCGGCACTGGATTCGTGGACATCACCGACCCGGCCAACCCGGTCATCGTCGGAGATATTGCGGGCAATGTGAACACGATCTGGCGCGATATGGCCACCTACGGCGAATACGCGTACATCGTCACCGACGGTAGCGGCATCGGCATGCAAGTCGTCGACCTGACCGACATTGACAATGGAAACGTATCGCTTGCCACCACGATGACGCAGTCCGGCTTCAGTCGGGCGCACAATGTGTTCGTCAACGCGGAAAGCGGCTACGCTTACGCGGTCGGCGGGAACCTGGCGGGCGGTGGTATCATCGTGATCGACGTGAACGTTCCCAGCAGTCCGCAAATCGTGGCGACTTGGAACAGGAGCTCCGTACATGACATCTTCGTTCACACGTTTCAGCAAGGGAACAACGCCGGGCGGGAGATCGCCTTTTGTTTCGCCGGAAGCCGCGGACTCAAGATCGTCGACGTCACCGACAAGTCGAATATATTCCTGGTGTCGACGTATCATTACCCCAACCGATCCTACTGCCACCAGGGCTGGCTGAGCGAAAACGAGAAGCAATTGTACGTGAACGACGAAGGCGATGAACTATCAGGGAACGTCGAAACGACGACGACCTACATCATCAACGTTCGCAGTTTGACGGATCCGTCTCTCTCCGCCACATTCACGAACGGGCAGCCGTCCGTGGATCACAATCTGGTCCTCAGAAACGGATACGTGTTCGAAGCGAATTATTCCAGCGGCCTTCGTATTTACGACGCCACCGATCCCAATCTACAGACTGTCACCGAAGTGGGATACTTCGATACATACCCGGCCCATAACTCGCCCGGCTACAGCGGCGCATGGGGCGTCTTCGCGGAGTTTCCCAGCGGGCTGGTCGTCGTTTCCGATCAGTCCTCCGGCCTTTTCGTGCTGGATCCGTCGCAGGCCGTCGGAAACGTCGGGGGCGGTGGTGATGACATCCCCACGACGTCGACTTGGGGAGTTGTCGTGCTGTGTCTGCTCTTTTTGGTCGTCGGGTCGGTCCTTTACGATCGTCTCCGCAGCGCTGGGCGGCACGCTTTGGATTCGACCCACTGACCATTTTTCCGGTCCGGGTGGATCGGATCTTGAAGCTACGGGGGTTCTCGGGAAGAGGCAACGGGAATTGCGGGCACGGGGTTCTGCGCGCGGCGATGTCGGCACCTTTTCGGGGGACAAGCCGGTGAAACGACGACTTACAATTTGCATGTTCGCGATGCTGGGATGCCGGCTTCTTTTCCCGCTAGGTGTGACCGCCCTACCGCCCTCGTACGTTGAGAAATCTCGAGCAACGCCGCCGGCCACCAGTGCGGAAACAGTGTTCGCTTCGAGTCGCGTGAGAATGCTCAGTCACGTTCCCCTGTCAGCATTCGCGGGTACGACGGGTGGTGCCAACGACGTATGGGGATATGTTTCACCAAATGGTCGAGAGTACGCCATTCTCGGGCTGGAGCGCGGCACGGGCTTCGTGGACATCACTGGCCCGCAAAATCCGGTGGTTGTCGCAACCATACAGGATCTACACTCAACGTGGAGCGATATGGCGGTGTACGACGAGTACGCCTACAACGTTAATGAAGAGGGCGGAGGCCTGCAGGTCATTTCTCTGGAGCAGATCGACAATAAGTTGATCTCATCAGATACTTTCTCGCCGTTAGGGCTCGCCACGGCGCACAATATCTTCGTCAACACCGACAGCGGCTTCGCCTACATTGTCGGATCGAACCTCGCCAACGGTGGGATCGTGGTGGCTGACCTCAGCAATCCCGCGCTCCCGGAAATCGTCGGTTGCTGGTCCGATGCCTACGTACACGACATTCAAGTGGTTTCCTATACCGAAGGACCGCTGGCGGGTCGGGAGATCGCCTTCGCGTTCGCCGGTGCGTCGGGCCTTGCAATCGTGGACGTCACCGACAAGGACGACATGCAAACAGTCAAGACGCTGCTCTATCCCACCTTAGAGTACTGCCATCAGGGCTGGTTGAGCGAAGACCGTCGCTTTCTCTATCTCGGCGACGAACTCGATGAGTTTCGGGGGACGGTCAATCTTACGACCACCTATGTGATCAGAGTCGACGACATCGAGAACCCCGTCCTCCTTCGAACTTTCGGGAACGGCCTCTCCGCCATCGACCACAATCTCATGGTACGCGGCCATTATATTTATGAGGCGAATTACACGACCGGGTTGCGCATTTTCTTTGCGCCGAACGTTGTAAACATTCACGAGGTCGGGTTTTTCGATACTTTTCCCACCAGCGACGATACGACTTTCGAAGGCGCTTGGGGCGTTTATACCGGCCTGCCCAGCGGCGTCATCCTGGTGTCGGATCGCGCGAGCGGCCTGTTTGTCCTGCTGGCCGACTGCAATGATAACGACCTTGACGACGGCCAAGAATTGCGATCGGGCACAGGGAAGGACTGCAACCTCAACGGCATTCTGGACGCGTGCGATATCACGGAAGGAACGGCCGAAGACTGCAACGGCAACGGCAGTCTGGACGCGTGCGATATCACCGAAGGTACGGCCGAAGACTGCAACCTCAACGGTAGACCGGACTCGTGCGATATTGCAGAAGGAACGGTCGAAGACTGCAACGGCAACGGCGTAGTCGATGAATGCGATATCAGCGATGACTTCGCCGCATCGTCGGGAGAGCTTTCGCCGATCGGGATCACCGATCCACAGAGTTTCACGATCGAATCACCGCCGTTTGCCGCATTCGAGGTGGTGTTATCGTTCATTGCTTTTGCAAATCTTCGAGGCGGTGAGTTGGAGAGTATCGTCGTCGATCTCAACGGCGTGGAACTCGGGAGTATCTACACGGGCGAACTCGAGCGCTGCCCTGCCGAGCCGGACGAAGACCAACTGATCATCCCAGCGCCGTTGTTCAACGAAATTGTGGCCGGAGGCGATGCGGTCATCAACATGTGGCCGACGATATGGGTGGACAGCGTCTTGAGCGGGTGTGATCCGACATACATTATTGTCGATGTGTCGTACACGCCCGTCGGGGCAACCCTCGACTGCAACCTCACGTCCCGACCGGACGAATGCGAATTCGGCGATTTTGACGGAAAC
>JADFIX010000370.1 GCA_022566435.1 Planctomycetota bacterium | reverse complement strand
CCCGGCGCGTATCTTTCAGAGAAGTTCCCAGGTCTGGGCAAGGAGTTTATGCCTCCGCTTGACGAGGGTTCCTTCCTGTACATGCCGGTTACGATGCCGCACGCCTCCATCGGCGAGGTGATCGACGTCCTGCAAAAGCAGGACATCGCGTTCAACCAAGTGCCGGAAATCTCGCTGGCAGTGGGCAAACTCGGCCGGGTCGAGAGTCCGCTCGATCCCGCTCCGTTGTCCATGATCGAAACGGTCATCAACTATCATCCGCAATACATGACGGACCAATCGGGTCACCGGCTGGCGTTTCGTTACGATGAAACCGAGAAGGACCTGTTTCGCGACAAGGATGGAAACCCCGTCCCCGCGCCAGATGGCGAGCCGTACGACGTGCTGGGGACCTATGCCCGAGATGAACAGGGCGCGTTGATCGAGGAGGCGGGCGGGATGCCGTTTCGGCTCTGGCGCCCGGCGCTCGATCCTGCATTGAACCCCGGGCGAACGGCGTGGGCGGGGGTCAACAAACCCAACGATATTTGGGACTTGATCGTGGAAGCAGGCAAGATGCCGGGGACCACGTCCGCGCCGAAACTGCAGCCAATCGCCGCCCGAATCGTCATGCTGCAAAGCGGGATGCGCGCCCCGATGGGCGTCAAGGTCAAAGGACCGAGCCTTGAAGTGCTTGACATGGTCTGCCTGCAGATTGAGCGATTACTCAAGGAAGTCCCCTCCGTCGAACCCTTAGCTGTAATCGCCGACCGAATCATCGGCAAGCCCTACCTAGAGATTGACATCGACCGAAAAGCCATCGCCCGCTACGGAATCAAACTGCGTCAGGTGCAGGATGTCATTGAGATCGCCATCGGAGGCAGGCGTATCACGACGACCGTGGAGGGACGCGAACGGTACCCGGTGCGCGTCCGCTACCTGCGCGAATTGCGCGACAGCATCGAATCGCTGGACAAGATCCTCGTCCCGGCGCCGGGCGGTGCACAGATTCCATTGATCCAGTTGGCGAAAATCGAATACGTCCGCGGTCCGCAGGCCATCAAGAGCGAAGACACGTTTCTTATCGGGTATGTCCTCTTCGACATGAAACCGGGATACGCCGAGGTCGATGTCGTCGAACAGGCCGACGCCTACCTCAAGGAGAAGATCGCTTCGGGTGAACTCGAAATGCCGAACGGCGTCAGCTTCACCTTTGCGGGCACGTACGAGAATCAGGTGCGGTCAGAGAAGAAACTCATGGTCGTCCTGCCTCTGGCGCTATTCATCATCTTCATGATTCTCTATATGCAGTTCAAATCCGTGATCACCACAAGTCTGGTCTTCACCGGCATTATCGTCGCCTGGGCGGGTGGGTTCATCATGATCTGGTTCTACGCACAGCCATGGTTCCTTGACTGGGATGTGTTCGGCACGAGCATGCGGGAGCTTTTTCAGGCCCATCCCATCAACCTGAGTGTGGCCATCTGGGTCGGCTTTCTGGCCCTATTCGGGATCGCCTCGGATGACGGCGTCGTCGTGGCCACCTATCTGAAGGACTCGTTTGCGAAGAACGCGCCGACGACGGTGGAGGAAATGCGGGCCGCTACTTTGGCGGCGGGAAAACGTAGAATTCGTCCCTGCCTGATGACCACGGCCACCACGATCTTGGCACTTCTTCCGGTACTCACTTCGCAGGGGCGGGGCTCGGATATCATGGTGCCCATGGCGATCCCCTCGTTTGGTGGCATGACCATCGAGATCATCACCATGCTGGTGGTTCCGGTGCTCTACTGCATGTTTCAGGAATTTCGGCTGCGATTTCGATCCTAACGCCGGTCGATGACGATCCCTCGGCCGAAGCCATCTACTTGGAAATCAGCGATCACGGCATCGCGTTTGCCATGTCTAGGGACACATACCTGTCGACTATCGGTCATGTGCAGACACGCTATACTGCACTCCAGCGAATCGACGGCCGACGGACCGTCGCGGTTCTTGTTGAGGACGCCCACGAATGTTCAGTTTCGAGCACGTACGTTTTGAGGCATTCGGTTACGCGTTGCCGGAGAAGATCGTGACCTCGGCGCAGCTCGAGGATGAGCTCGCACCGGTGTACGACCGATTCGGCCTGCACCAAGGGCGCCTCGAACTGATGACCGGCATTCGCGAGCGCCGTTTCTGGGACGAACATACCGTGCCCAGCGATGCCAGCACACGCGCCGGTCAGGAAGCACTCGAACACGCAGGGGTGGCCGCCGAACAGATCGAATGCCTCATCCACACATCCGTCTCGCGCGACTTCCTCGAGCCGGCTACCGCGTCGGTGGTCCACGATAATCTGGGCATTCCGCGTCATTCGATGATGTACGATATTTCCAACGCCTGTCTGGGCTTTCTGAACGGCATCATTTCGCTGGGCAACATGATCGAACTGGGTCAGCTCAAGCGTGGCCTGATCGTCGCAGGCGAAAGCAGCCGCCAGCTCGTCAGAACGACGATCGACCAATTATTGAAATCACCCAAACTGACGCGAAACGATTTGAAGGCCGCGTTCGCCTCCCTGACCATCGGCTCCGGTGCGGTCGCCCTGGTGATGGCCCACGATTCGGTGACCGACTCGCCGCACGAGCTTCTCGGCGGTGTCGTTCGTAGTGCGACCGAACACAACCATCTCTGTAGAGGCAGCGATGATATCGGATTCGACGGCAAGGCGGCCATGACCATGAGAACCGACGCCGAAACCTTGCTGGTCGGCGGCTGCGAACTGGCGGCGGAGACCTGGCAAGTCTTTCGGGAATCGCTCGGCTGGAGCAACGGCGACATCGACCGCGCCTATTGCCATCAGGTGGGCACCGCCCATCGCGACCGGTTCTACGAATCGATCGGTCTAAACGCCGCGCACGACTTCTCCACTTTCGAATTCCTCGGAAACGTGGGTTCGGTGTCGTTGCCGCTCACGATGGCCATGGGCATCGAACGGGACCCACCCGCGCCCGGCACGCGCATCGCCCTGCTCGGCATCGGCAGCGGACTCTGGCGCTGCGAGACCTGAAATCGCTCTATCCCTTCCAATCGAACTACCTGACCCTAGAGGGTCGACGCCTGCATTATGTCGACGAAGGTACCGGCCCCGTCGTGCTCATGCTCCACGGCAACCCGACGTGGTCGTTTTATTATCGCGACCTGATCAAAGGCCTTCGCGACGGCTTTCGCGTCGTGGCACCGGATCACATGGGGTGCGGGCTCTCGGACAAGCCGCAGAACTATCCCTACACGCTCGCCACCCATATCGCGAATCTCAGGGCCCTGATCGATCACCTGAAACTTACAGACATTACACTGGCGGTCCACGATTGGGGCGGCGCCATCGGCTTCGGGTGGGCTATGCAACACCCCGAGCTGGTCCGGCGACTTGTCCTCTTCAACACCGCGACATTTCCGGGACCGTGCCCGCGACGAATTCGCATATGCACCTGGCCCGTCTTCGGCGCCGTGGCCATTCGCACGTTCAACGCTTTCGCCGTCGCGGCGGTTCACACAGCATGTAAGAACCGCGCTCGCATGACGCCGTTGGTGAAACGCGGCTACTTGCTCCCCTATGACACTTGGGCCAATCGGATCGCCAACCTGCGGTTTGTACAAGACATCCCTCTACGTGCCACTCATCCGACGTATCCACTCATCAAGAAAATCGAGTCGTCGCTTGTACAATACCGAGATCGGCCCGCATTAATCTGTTGGGGCGGGCAAGATTTCTGTTTCAACGATTGGTATCTTGCAGAGTGGAGAAAACGGCTGCCCGGCGCCGAAGTGCATCGTTTCGACGATGCGGGGCACTACGTCGTGGAAGACGCGCACGAAAGAATTCTACCCTTACTAAGGAAGTTCTTGTCCGAGTGGACAGATTGATACGACAAGCAGGACATTGAGTAAGTATGTGGAACAGGCTTTGCGGTCTGTGCCGTCATCGTGTCGAGTGCCATGGGTGCCACCCATATGAAGCAGGAAGTCAACAGACATTCCCAGCGACGCGCCCTTTTTTCTTTTCTTTCTGAGGAGCGTTTTCTCGGTTGCGCGTGTCCTTCCGGACGCGAGCGGTCGTGGTCATGGTGTCTGCCTGTTTCGGCGGTGTCCCCGCATTCGGGGGTGACCGGCTTGCCTCGGTCGCGGATCTTCGATCAGCGGACGATCAGAAAAACGTCGCCCATGCACCTATTCGGGACTCTCTCGAGCGAGGTCCATGAAGATCTTCGAGCGTAGCTATTGGATGCGGCGGGTCCATTCATGGCTCGGGACTCGTGCCCTTTCGGACCGGTCCAATGGCACCCAGGGGACTCCGCCGCATACGCATCTTGCAACCTTTCGGTCAATCCGACAACACCGCCGGCTCTCGGCCAACTGCCGCGCCGACCCACTCGGGTCGAAAGTCATCGCCACTTTTCCACATGCCCCACATCACCGTCGCCAGGCTACGAGCCACATTGCGACGCGCGTTGCGAGACGAGATACCAGCTTTCAACCACCTCCTATGCTGTTCGGCGAACGGATTCGGCGGCAGCATTCCGGACCGGCTTTCTCCCGCTGTAGATCGAGATCGACCGCCTTTGGCGGGCCTGAAATGACCGACTGGAAAGCCGGTCCCACAGCCAGATGAGTTTTTCAACGGACTGCTTGAGACGGCAATCGCGACCTGTGTTCTTGGCATCTGGCCACTTCAGACTACACTTGTCCCGATTTCGAGTAACCCGGCGATGGACACGAAAGTTAGAGTCATACATCAATGAGCGGAAAAATCGCTGTAGCCGAGCAGCTCCACCAGTGTGCGCGGGCCTTCGATCGACACTTCGATCGCTACCTGAACTCTGCGACGCAGGTGCCGCACGAACTAATCGATGCCATCCGATACGCCGCGCTGGCCCCAGGAAAGCGGATCAGACCATTCTTGGTGGTGGAGTGCTGCACGCTCTGCGGGGGATTGCGCGACACCGCCTGGCCCGTCGCCGCGGCTCTCGAGTGCATCCACGCCTTCAGCCTGATTCATGATGATCTACCGGCAATGGACAACGATGATCTACGGCGCGGGAAACCGACCTGCCACAAGCAGTTCGGCGAGGCGATGGCGATGATCTTGGCGCCCTGCTCGTCAGCAGCCGCGAGCACGCGGTCCACGTCGACATGGAAACGGTCGTCGCGCTCGACCACCACGATACGCGCGTGGCACACCTGCGCCGTGA
>JADFIX010000369.1 GCA_022566435.1 Planctomycetota bacterium | reverse complement strand
TATCTTTGCGGGAAGCGCGCGGTCAAGAAACCTGCCCGCCATGACCTATCCCTTTCGGGCGGGTAGCCACTATCTGTATTTCGGCGGACCGCCGATCGAAGGGGCCGCCCTGATTTTGGAACCCGGCAGCGATGGTCGAAACGGCTGCACCTTAGTTCGTTCGACGTATGGTTTTGAAGCCTCCGTTTGGGTCGGACCGCCGCCCTCGGACGAGCCAATCGCGCAGGCGGCCGGTCTGACGATGTCCTCTTTGATCGAACCCGGCGCCCTCGAACAATCACTCGCCGGGCCAAAGGCCGAGTTCATCGCGCCGCCCTGCGCAGCAACCGAAAAGCTCGCCGCGACCCTTCAGCTTGAAGACGCTGCCGCGGACGTGCGTTCGCTTATCGTCGACATGCGGCTGATCATGGATGAACACGAACTTCGGCAACTTCGTCTTGCCGCGGCCGCGGGTGTGGAAGCGCATCTGCACGCGATGAGCGCGACCAAACCTGGTGCGACCGAAGCGACAGTGGCAGGGGCGCTAATCGGCTCGTTGGTACAAGGCGGTTGCGACGTTTCTTTCTCACCGATCGTAACGGTGCGCGGCGAGATTCTTCATTGTGAAGGATTTCCCAACACACTGGAAGCGGGCCAACTCCTGCTCGTCGACGCGGGCGCCGAAGTGGCGAGCGGCTACGCATCGGACATCACCAGGACTTATCCGGTCAGTGGGCGATTCGATACCATGCAGCGTCAACTCTATGACACCGTGCTTAGGGCGGAACGTGAAGCGATGGCGGCCTGCGTGCCGGGTCGCCGTTATCGCGACGTGCACGACATCGCCGCCCGCGCCATTTGCCTGGGGCTCGTGGAGGCTGAGCTGCTTCGCGGCGATCCCGAAGAACTATTTGCCCGCCGCGCCCATACGCTTTTCTTCACTCACGGCGTGGGCCACTTGCTCGGTCTGGACGTTCACGACATGGAGGACTTGGGCGACCTGGCCGGTTACCCCGCAGGGCGATCGCGCCGCCCGGAGTTTGGAAACAAGTATCTTCGTCTGGACCGCGACCTCGAGCCGGGCATGGTGGTCACGATCGAGCCGGGCATCTATCTCGTACCGGAGGTCTGGGCCAACGACGAACTCGCCGGACCGTTCGCCGACGTCGTGAACCGCCGCGCCGTGGACGATCTTCTGAAAGCCCGCTTCGGCGGAATCCGAATCGAAGACGACGTGCATGTGCGGGGGAAAGATGCGGGCGGCCCGGAAATCCTCACCGCCGACCTGCCCACAGACCCCGACGCGTTGACCGCTTTGGTCGGAAAAGACTGACACGCTTTCTTGTCGGTCCGAAGAGCGTGGGCGTCGGGGAGGATATCAGGTTGGGGCAACCGGACGAGGAGGCGACGTAGGGGAAGATCGACAAAGGTCTTTCCCTTCGTCGCTCCGGCGCTTCCTACCGAACCGGTTTTCATTCCGCTGCCGTGTGGTATGATGCACAACGTCGATCGTGAGCCGCAGGCTTCAACCTGCGCGGTTGGCTGCGCAAGATGTTGCTTGCAACACGAATGAGAAAGGATTCCCATGGCCGAGCCAAAACACGGTACCGCCCCCATCGTTGTCGACGAAACGCCTGGAAAAAAGGCGTATTGCCAATGTGGGCTGTCCGCCAATCTTCCGTATTGCGACGGTTCCCACAGTCGCGAGGGTACCGGGCTGGCACCGATCGTTTGCGATATCGACGCCTCCGGCAAGAAAGCCGTTTGCCAATGTCATCGCACCGGCAACGCCCCCTGGTGTGATGGGACGCACGGGAAGCCTGCGTAGTTCTTGTGGCTCGGGGACGCGCGGTTCATGAACCTCGTCGCTACACTCTGGTGGCTTCTCTTCTGCACTTCGGTCGGACTGTGCGTCGGCAGCTTCCTCAACGTCGTCATCTACCGCCTACCGCGGGACAGATCCTTGCGCCAACCGGTCTGGTCCGCGTGTCCAGCGTGCGACCACCGCATTCGCTGGTACGACAACTTTCCCGTGGTCAGCTACGTTCTGCTTGGCGGGCACTGCCGTGACTGCGGAGAAACGATTTCGCCGCGATATCTCTTCATCGAGGCCGTGACGGCCATCGTAATGCTTCTATTGCTAGATGCCTTCTTCATCGAGCATGTTCGGTTGGGGCTGAGCGACAGCGTTTTCGGGCTGACGGACCAATTGGCAAGCGATTGGCCTATCCTTACGGCACACTTTGTCATGTTTGCGGCGCTCTTGGCGATGTCGGCCATCGATCTGGAGTACTACTGGGTTGACATTCGTTTTACGAATCTAGTCACGGCGTGCGGATTCATCCTTCACGCGATCTGGACGCCGAAACACAGCGCCGCTTGGTTTCGACCGAACGACACGTTAGCCGTCATGTCGATTTTCGCATTGGCCGGGCTCTTCGTTGTCTGGCTTTGGGTGATCTGTCGTCCACCCCCGCCGGAATCGGAAGGTGATCCCGTTTCAGACGACCGTCCCGCCGACGAGGAATCACGCCGCGCCGAATCACCCCACGAGGACGTGGAATCCGACGCGCCAAAGTCGCGAATGGTGTCCATGGCATTCGCCGGTATCGCGGTGGTTCTTCTTCTTCTCACGATCGGCATGCTGTTTATAAAAGAAATGAAATGGCAAATCCCGATGTACCCCATACGCGTCGGGCTGCCTTTGGCACTCCTTTTTGTGGCCATCGTTCGAGAGAGCTCGGTGGCACGCGATTCAGATGTGGAAATCATCGAAGCCATCGACGAAGAGCGACATCAAGCGAGAGGAATGGTGCTGCGCGAGTTTACGTTCTTCATTCCGGCCATCGTGCTTGCGGCCTTCGGATTCTGGCTCATGCGGGAGGGAAGCGAAGCGCGCGAGAGCATCGCCACTGCATTACATAGAACTGTGCCGATGTGGGACATAAGTTTTTTCCGTCGGTGGGCGCCGTTGGAGGGAATATCCACGGCGGCGGCCGGCTACGTGCTGGCGGGCGCTCTCGGCTGGGCGGTGCGGATTGTTTTTACGCTCGTGTTCGGGCGTGAGGCGTTTGCCACAGGTGATATTCACATGATGGCGGCGGCCGGCTGCGTGGCGGGGTGGCCCGTCGTGTTGCTCGGTTTTTTTGTGACTTGCGGCGTAGCTCTGGCGGGCTGGGTTCTCACACTGCCGTTCAAGCGCACCCGCGCGTTGCCCCTTGGCCCGTGGCTTTTCCTGTCGCTGCTCTTGGTGACGCTCTTCTACGAACCGCTGATCCACTGCACGTTGATCTCCCGGGCGTTGGTTGTGATCAACGTGTTATTTTTCGGAAACTCACAGTTCTCGCCGATTATTTGAACGTCGAATTCCCTTGAAATCTTTCTGCCGGCGTCTTATGCTCATGGCGGCGGGGCATCGGATCGCGGATCCGACCTACGAGTGACAGTTTGGCGTCACTTTTCGTGGGCTGTCGGTGAGGTCGCGCCGCCCTTGTGAATTCAGTCAATCGGCGGGACACGAAATTCGTGGGTCGGATAAGGCAATCGTTCGGGAAGGAGAAACAGGATGTTCAAAGTGACCACACTAGGGATGGTGTCGGCGTTGGCGTTCATGGGCGTGACCACGGGATGCGCCAACAAGAGCACGAAACGTATCGCCCATCTCGAGCAGGCCAATCGAGGGCTTACCGGGCAGCTCAATCGTTCGCGCGGTGAGCTCGAGGCCGCCTATCGCGACGGGGAGGCCCTCAACCAGCGTCTCGCGGATCTGATGCGCGAATCAGGCAGTCTGCGAACCGAATTGGCCAGCGCCGAAGCCTTGGCACAAGAGCAGGCTGCGGCCCCAGGTTGGACGCCCGTGCCCGGCGGGGCCATGATCGCGATCGAAAGCGGTATTCTCTTTTCGCCGGGTAAGACCGTCTTGCGGAAACAGGCCAAGCGCATGCTCGACGCCGTTGTCAGTACGATCGAGGGTGAATATGCGGACAAGCATATTTTCGTCTTCGGGCACACTGACAACAGCCCCATCAATAAGAGCGGCTGGAAGGACAACTGGGAACTCAGCACACAGCGGTCGCTCGAGGTCGTGCGTTACATGGCCGATCGCGGTGTCGCTCGCCTCCGGCTGGTAGCCGGCGGCTGCGGCGAGAACCGCCCGCGGGTGGCAAACAGCAGCGAAGCCAACCGAGGCAAGAATCGCAGAGTCGAGATATTCGCGATTGATTCCGCGCTACTGGCCGGTGGATAAGGATCTGAGGGTCGCTGTCGAGATTCGCCGACATTTATCCACGGCTGAAACTCGAACTCGCCTCGGTGACGGTACGTGCCCATGGATAGGGTGTTTCCATCCCTTTTCCAACTGACGCCACCGTGGATCGATGAGTCGTCGTCGGCGAGATCCAACGTCGTGCAATAGAGAGGCCGCGCCCTGATATAGGAACGGCCTCGATGGCGAGATTACAGGGTTATCATGCGACCGCGCCTGGCAGACTGTCGAAACGGACCTCAATCCATCTGCGGGAACGGCTTTCCAGCCGGTCAAGCCGACTGAAAAGTCCATCCCACACGTCTTCAACGACTTGTTACGAGCATGGCAGCAAAGTACAGATCGATAGGTACTCGCAACAGTACGGAGCCCTCCCCCCGCACGGCGATCCCGATCCGACACACATGCCGCTCCCGTCACATTCATCCGTCGCGGTACAGAACAGCCCGTCGTCGCACGCGGTGCCGACCGGCTCGTTCGCGCTCGTGCAATCACCGGACACGCACGTATCGACTGTGCACTCGTTGCCATCGTCGCAGTCCACGTCCGTCACGCACTCACAACCGCCGATAGGCGATCCAGCGCATGTGCCGTTCGAGCACACGTCCGACTCCGTGCATATGTCAGCGTCGTCACAGGATTGGCCTTCGTTGGCCGGCTGCGCTTCACAGGCGTTCGTTGTCTCGTTGCACACGCCGGTGTTGCACTGATCGCTCGAACCGCTGCAATCAGTCGCAGATCCGCTGCCGCAAACGCCAGCGGTACAGGCTTCACCCGTCGTACAGAACTGACCGTCGTCACAAGATTCACCTTCGTTTGCGGGCTGGGCTTCGCAAGCGTCCGTTGTCTCGTTGCACACGCCGGTGTTGCACTGATCGCTCGCACCGCTGCAATCAGTCGCTGATCCGCCGCCGCAAACGCCGGCGGTGCATGTTTCACCGGTCGTACAGAACTGACCGTCGTCGCAGGAGAGGCCTTCGTTTGCGGGCTGCCC
>JADFIX010000368.1 GCA_022566435.1 Planctomycetota bacterium | reverse complement strand
GGGGCGAAGGGGGGGGGGGTTTCGCGGGGGGGGGCCGTCGCCGGGGAAACCGGGGCGCCCCGTTTCAGACGCCGGCGACGACATTTTCCTCGAACAGGGAGGCGATCCGCGGGGCGTCGTAACCCAGGCCCTCGAGGATTTCGGTGGTGTGCTCCCCGAGGCGCGGCGCCCGCCGGACCTCGAAGAGCAAATGGGGTGGGAAATCCCGTCGAGGGTCCGCGTCTCGCCGCAAGGGCACGCAAAAGAACTGATGTGATAGGTGTGATCGAATGAATGCCCATCGCACAACGACGAACCGCCGTGACCCGCTTGGGTCTGCGATTCTCAACGAATCAATTGGAGGCGCGGCCATGACCGCAACAAGACTCTCGTTAATTAAATCAAGTCGCCGCCGTCTCGTGGCATGGGTCGTTACCACGGCGTTTGTTCTTCTGACGTGTACGGTGTTCGCCCAAGCGTCGCCGCCGTCGAAAGAGCCGAAGAAGGGGTCCCCGAAGCAGGGGGCCGACACCACGGCGGAAAAACGCGCCAAGGCGAAAAAGGATGCGGAAGAAAGGCGCAAGCGACGTCGCCCGCCGCAGGCCAACAAGAACAAGAAGGAGGGTAAGAAACCCGCGGCGGGTAAGAAAGAAAAGAAAGACGAGCAAGCCGCGGATCCGGAGATCGGCGAAGTCGTCCCCGAACACATCGAAATCGATGCCGGCCTTCGCAAGCGCATCGACGATTTGCTCAAAACCGAGGAAGACATGTCCACGCCGCCAACCGCCGGTGGGACGCCGAAGTCGGCCGGTCGTCGCCGCAGCCGCGGACGCACGAAAACGCCGGTGTCGTCGTCCACGCCGGGAGGCACGCCGCGGTCCGCTAACCCCTCGCGTTCTCACCCGGACCGTCGTTCGAAGGATGTATCCGGCGAAGTTGCTTCCGGTCCCACCACTACATTGAACATTCCCGCGGCACTCGAGTTCATCCGGCCTGAAGATCGCACCTATTTCTTCAGCATTGTCGATGGCACGTATGCTCAGTTGATCGAGGGAATCGCTCGCGAAACCGGCTTGGGTGTTATTGGCGAAGCGCCGAGCCACGGCAAGGTGTCGTTCATCTGTGAAGAGGAGTTGAGTTTCGAGGCGCTGCTGCGCAAAGTCCGGGTGTTGCTCTTCAATTACAAGCCCCTCGATCCCTACACGTTGGTGCGCCATGATACACACCTGCAAGTGATCCGGGTGACCGACTACTATCGAGAGTTGCCGGTGTCACGCATGTACCAAAGTAGGGAGAGATTTCGTGCAGCGGAACTGACGCCCGATGAGCTGGTGTTGGTTGTCTATACGCCCGAATCAGGATCGGTCGCCGATCTCAAGACAGTCATCGATTTCATGCCCGACTACGTTCGCGTGACGCCGCTCGAAGACTCCAACTCGGTGACTATCTTCGCCCGGGTCATGGACATAGAGAAGTACTTCGAGGTCATGGAGAAGATCCTTCCAACAAAAAGCGACCCGCGCACTTTGAAACTCATTCCCGTCAAATACATCAGCGCAAGCGAAGCCGTGGAGAGGCTCGGGTCGTTAATGGAACTGGACGGTGCTCCGCTTTCGAGTCGCCGTCGCGCGCACACGTCCAAGGGTCGCAGCTTGGTGGGGACAAGCACGGTGGCGGAGCCGGAAGTGACCATTGTGCCAGACGACGCCCAGAGGGTCATTATTGTTCGGGCGATGCCGGCCAAGATCGCCGAAATCGAAATGCTCTTGCCGTTTTTCGATGTCGGGCAGGCGTCCGCCTACGACCCAGTGGTGATCGAAGTGGTCCATGCCGATCCCGCGGAGCTTGTCACGACCATCCAACAGATACTAGACACGGGGGTGGGGACGGGATCCTCGTCCCGCAAGTCGGCAAGCAGCAAGCGAATCTCGGCGCGGAAAAAGGCTCCGACTCGAGGTGGGTCGAAGAACTTATCGGCAACGACATTCTCGAATATCACCATGATTCCCCATCCGGTCACCAATGCGATTATCGTCATGGCGGATGAAGAGAAACTGGCGACGGTCCGTGCGTGGGTCGAGAGGCTGGATGTTCCCAGTGGTGTGGCCAACGTGCCGGTCGCGCTCACCCACATCGACGCGGACAGTGCGGTGGGCATGATCACGGAATTGCTGGATGCCGGCGCCAGTCCCCAGGGCGCCGGTCCGGTCGCGGAGGTCATCGCCGCGCCCTCCGGCAACGCGTTATGGTACACCGGCAGCGAGCGGGATCTCACCAGGGTTCGCGAGTTGGTCGCCGTCATCGACACGCCTGACGAGGTAGTGTCACTTCACATCGTGACGCTACGCAATCAGTCGGCGACGTTTGTGGCCAACATTTTGCGGCAATACGCGAACGAGGGCGGCATCACGCCGACAGCCAAGCCGAAGAAATCGCCCGGCGGCAAGCGGGACAAGTCGCGCGCGAGAGCGAGGGCCTCCAGGTCCTCATCTTCTTCCACTGGCAAGTTCACGGCAGACGACGACTTGGGGCGACTCTATATTCTCTGCTCGCAGCGCGAATGGATGGTGTACCAACCGCTCATCGACCAACTCGAATCGGCATCGCCCTCTTCGGATTTCGTCATTCTTACGGTCGAACATATATCGGCCGACGAGGCAGTGGACAAAATCAAGAGTATGTTGTCCGCCGCTCAGGTCGACAAGATCCGATTCGAGACCACGGAAGGGCAGATATTCATCACCAGTGCGAGTGAGCAGGATCTCGCAACGATTCGCCTTCTTCTGAAAGAGTTCGACATTGCCGTCGAGACCGTCTCACACACCTTCGAAATCAAGTACGCCGAGCCGTCGGAACTCGTCGGCGCGATCCAGACGTTGTTCGCGGAGGGGGGAGGCGCCGGTAAGCCCACGACCAAATCGACCGGTTCCCGCGGGCGAAAATCCAAAGGCGGGGCCAAGGGATCCAGCACCCCTTCGATCACGATCGTCCAGCTCGGTCAGTTTCTGATCGTGGAAACGACGCCGGACAAGATGGAGCAAATCGCGGAATTCCTTACCGAGTTCGACGTCGACGATGATCAACGCGAGGTTCGGGTATACGAAGATTTTCCGCCGGGGACGGATCTAGACCAGATGGCGACCGACCTCAAGGCGCTGCTTTCCGGCGCTTCGCCCAAGGGCTCTCGCGGTCCGAAGAAACCGGCGGCCGGAGGCAGTGGGGCAGCCGCACCGCGTATCGTCGCACGACACGAAACCCGCAAGATGGTGATCTTCGCCGAAGCGGATGCGTTCGAGGAAATCGAGAAATTTCTGGAAATCCTCCGGCCCGATTCGACGCAGGAGCCCGTCGTTTACGAATTCATTACCGTACAACATGCCGAACCCGCGGAGATTATCGAGTTGGTGCAGCCGTTGCTCGATCTTCAGATCGAGCAGTTCATTTTGCGCGGTGAATTGCCCGAGGTCGGTCCGCTCGTCTCGTCGCCGTCGCCCAAAGGGAAAAAAACGCGTCGCCCAGGGTCCGTGAGGTCCGCGACGTCAGGTCATGGCTACCATCTCTCCGTGGATGAACGGATGGGGCGGGTTATGGTCGCCGGACCGCAGTTGATCGTAGACGCGACAAAGGACCTGATCGCCCAGTTCGATATTCCGGTCGATCCGGCGGATCGTATGGAACTGGCTTTCTTGAAGGTCGAGAATACCGAGCCCGCGGAATTGGTCGAACTGATCGAACCATTCTTGAGCCTTAAGGTCGACGAGTTGATTGCCGCCGGCGCGCTGGCGGGTACGCAGGTCACGGCGATGCCGTCTACCTCCCGGGCCAAGCCGGGACCCACAAAGGTTGCGACCCCGCGTTCTAGGGGCTCCGGTGTAGCCAAAGCGTATCACCTCACCGCCGACGCGGGGAACATGCGTCTCGTCGTTCTGGCGCCTATCGTAGTGATCGAAGAGGCTCGCAAGCTCGTCGAGCAATTTGACGTGATCGGGACGGAGACGGAAATCGTCTTTCGCACGGTCGAGTTGCATAAGGCCGCACCGAGCGACATGGTAAAGGCCATTAAGGAGATCATGGACGTCACGGGGCGGGCACCGGGCCGGCGCAAGGGCAAGAGTAAGCTGCCGTTCGGCACGAAGGGCATGCTGGGTATCTCTTCCACTGATAAGCTGGTCGTGGCGGAAGCGCCCGGCGGCACGGCGTTGATTCTTTACGGGCCGAGCGAGGACGTGGCCCAGGCCGAAGAGTACATCGTCAAATTGGATATTACTCCGGAGCGGGAGATCAAGGTTTACGAGATCAAACACGCCGACCTCAAGAAGTTGGTGAGTCTGATCATGAACGACGTCGACACGCCGGCGCCGGGTGCGCCGCGGAAAGGCGCGCGTTCCCAACCGAAGAAGAAACAATTGGACGACGAGGATGACATGTTCACGACGGAAATCGAGCGGATCGGCACGAACGTGTATATCCAGGCGGATCTGATCGCCAAGACCATGGTGGTCTCTGCTCCGGCGTCCAAGATTTCACGCATCGACGGCATCGTGGCGGAGCTGGACAGGGAAGATGCGCTTATTCAGACGCCGTCCATGCCGAAACTTTTCTACACGCTCAAGTACACCGAAGCCTTCGACGCGTCGTTCGACCTGGAAATGGTGTTGGAGGCGTTATGGGAGCCGCCGAACCAATTGCCGAAAGTTGCCCATGCGCCGTTTGGCGAGGTCTTGATCATCAAGTACCCCGACGAAAGCCGCTTTGATGAAATCGAGAAACTGATCCGAAAGTATGTCGACAAGCCCGATCCGGAAGATCTTCTGACGGACACAGTACCGATTCAATTACCGCCCAAGGGCACGCCCGACAACTTCATCAAGTGGCTGAAGCTGAAGCTTCCAGAGTTGGATATCAGCGTAATCGATATTTCGACGGTCGAGGATCCAACGCATGGTGTGGTGGAGCTCAGACCATACAACGAGCAAGCCAATTCACGCCAAAGGCCAAGCCCGTGTGTAGTGCCCGCAGCGTATGGGCGAATGGCGGCGGCGGTGCTTGCTTCTGTGACAGCCGCCGGTGGTCAGACGCCGGACAATTCCAGTTCATCTGACGCTGACACCGGATCGCAGGACGATGCTAACGCAAAGGGCAAGCCCACAGCGTCGAAAGAAGAATTGCCGGGCAATGTCAAGTCGTTCCTGGCCGAGCTGGAGGTGGATGCCAGTTTTGACGCCGCGCAGGAAGTGAGTAACAAACTCAAAGCTTTCTACGATCCGAATACCGGCGACCTGATCATTGA
>JADFIX010000367.1:1148-5273 GCA_022566435.1 Planctomycetota bacterium | reverse complement strand
AGGTGACGACCTTGTCTGCGCGCGCGTCCTCCACAATGTTCAGGAAGAAATCCTCCAGTCGTTGACGGGGATGTGACACTTCGAGAATGTCTTTGCCCTCGAGCCGACGTATGAGCGTGCGGATTTGTGCCACGGTTTCTTCGGAAAGGGCGTCGGTGGTAATCTGCGTCACGTCGCGCTTTCGCAATAACTCCCCGATATCACCCGCGGCCCGCTGCTGCCCGCCGTAGAGAATCGTGACGCGATCGCATACGTCTTCGACGTCCGACAACACATGACTCGACAAAAGAATGGTCTTGCCTTTCTTACCGAGTTCTTTGATCAAATCCTTTATCTGCCGAGCGCCGATCGGGTCCAGACCCGACGTCGGCTCATCCAATATCAGAAACTCCGGGTCGTTGATCAGGGCCTGGGCGAGGCCGATACGGCGGGCCATGCCCTTGCTGTATTCCCCCAAAGGTCTCTTGGCCTCGTGACGCAGGCCAACCATATCCAGCAGTCGCTCCGTACGCTCGCGTCGAACGCGCGCCGGAAGCCGAAACAGGCGGCCGTAATAGTCCAGCGTCTCATGGGCCATCAGAAAGCGATAGAGATAGGATTCCTCCGGTAGAAAGCCGATCCGAGCTTTGACGGCGACATCCGACGGCGACCGGCCGAACAGCGATATCCGCCCGCGTGTGGGATAAAGCAGCCCCAGCAACATCTTGATGGTCGTCGTTTTGCCGGACCCATTGGGTCCCAAGAGCCCGAAGATTTCGCCTGGGGCAATGGTGAGATTCAGGTCCTTGACAGCTTGTACGCGCGGACGGCGCCAGAAGTCTTTGAAGTCCTTACAAAGGCTAACCGTTTGGACTACCGGAATGTTTTGCTGATCAACCAATGGTACCTGTATTGAATTCGCCCTCGCGCGGCGCCGACCTCATGCGGCCACGTCAGTGCCCGAAGGAATCGGGGACAATGACTCGCTTCCGTGGAAGCAAGTTTCTCACGTCAAAGTCTCTGTCCTGTAGTCTCTGCTCTTCGTCAATTCGCTCGGCATCCGGATCCAGCGGGATTTGAATTCGAATCTTGGTTCCTTCCGGCTTGTAAAGTTTTCTGACTCCGGGATTCTCGAAGATGTACTGCTGCGTCCTTTCCCACAATCGTGCGATCAACCCGTCGGGGTTTCGCTCGTATTCTGGAAGTAGGGCGCGGTACAATTCAACGTCGCTCTGCATGCGGCCCACCACCACGGCGTGATAGGCGCTGGCCTCGCTGATGACGCGATTCGCTTCGCCCTCCACTCGATCCGACAACATTCGATCGAGCTTCTTGCGAAGTTCGACGGTTGGCTGATTGGCCGAGTTCGCCTTGTCAATCTCGTCGATTAGATCGAGCAATTCGGGATAGATCCCGCCCGCGGCGTGGCTAAGGATTTGGGTGGCTTCCGTTTTGGCCTCGTCGATTCTTTTTTTCTTGAAATTTTCGTTTCGCTGTGTTCGCTCAAACGCGCCCTTGATTTGCAGCGGCGGTGTCTGCTCGATCATTTCGACCATGGTCACCGTGATACCGGCGTTCAGTTCGTCCAGTCGTTTATTGATCCGCCTCTTCATTTCGGACTTCACATGGTCTGTCCGGGTGCGGATGAACTCTTCCGCGGTCATTTCGCTAGCGACGCGGATACCGAACGTCTCGACAAGCACGCGAATCAGCGCGTCTGCGGTTTCGGTCTTGTCCCCGAAGAAATTGGAGACGAAGTCCTGAACCTTTTTGATCCTGTACGACACATTCCATCGGACATGAATCAGCCCGCTCTCGGCGGTCAGAAGCGCGCCGTCCAAGGCCGGATGGAGGCCCCGTCTCTCGTCGCGCGAGATCATGTTCAGCGGCTGTCCGATTTCGAAT
Source organism: Planctomycetota bacterium (assembly GCA_022566435.1). Lineage (GTDB taxonomy): Bacteria > Planctomycetota > Phycisphaerae > UBA1845 > UBA1845 > JADFIX01. The sequence goes on along the minus strand of JADFIX010000367.1, from coordinate 3,389 downwards.
TCGCGACGGTGGAACGTGTGGCTGTCGATCAGCGTCTCGTTGATCTTGTTCGTGGGTAGTGGGATGATTTCATCAAGCGGATAGGGAAAGGCCCACACCAATCCCGGGTCTTTGACGCCGGGGAGCAAACGGCCGAGACGCAGAATCAGGGCTTGCTCATGCGATTGCACACACCGCACGTTTGAGAATAGATAGAGAACCACGAGGACCATCATGATACCCTTGAGGATCTTGAAGCTGGCGCGGAGGGCGTCAGCCAATGACTGTCCCGCCGCGTCGAGCGGTCGCTCCTCGATCGTCGGGTTGCGATGTGCGAAATCGTCGTCGTGTCGGTGCATCACGCGCTCTTCCTATTCGTCGAGGAGTACGAATCGAATCCTCTATTCACCGGGCACCGTCGACCGTCCGACATGCCCGAAGCCTTTAGGAATTCGCTTCCGGGCATCCTCGTCAAAAATATCCCAAGGAGACTGGGATGTGTCGAAGATGATCGTCGTGCGCGAACGCAGCGCAATGGCGGCCGTGCGCAGATTGTCGAGAAAGATCCGCAGTTCCGGATGCTTGTCGAACTCCTTGTAATACTCACCTACGACACGATTGGCACTCGCTTCGATTTCCGCGGCCTTCTGTCGGGCAGCCGCCATAATCCGTTCTTCCGCGGCTTTGGCGCGGGCGATGGTTTCGGAGGCTTTCGCTTCCCCTTCGGCGGTATACTTCACCGCCTTCTTTTGCTCATGGGATTTCATACTCTCGAAGATGGATATCGTCACCGCCGTCGGAAGGCCCAGCTTCTTGATGCCGAATCCCATGATTTCGATGCCATATTCCTCCCTGGCATCCTGGGCGACAAGAGATCGGATCTTTTCTTCAATCTCGTGAATCTTGCGCTCCGCCGGGTCGGTGGACACGAAGTCTCGGAATTCCGTGTTGCCCACTACGGAGGAACTGCGCGTGCCGATCGTCGTTTGCAGTTTGCTCTTGGCGTCCTCGATGCCGTGCGGGAAATTCCGGTGGAACTTCGAGGGCTTGTCGATGCGCCAAAGCGTGTACGTGGTGAGCAGCAGGTTCTTGCCGTCCGCCGTGCGGGTTTCCTCCGTCAGGTCTTCGAGGATTCGGATCCGCTTGTCATATTTCACGATCGATTGAATGGGGTAAGGCCATCTAAAACCCAAGCCGGGTTTGGTGATTGCCGTTTCCGACGGCTTACCCCACGTGAGCCGAATGGCCACCTCCGTGAAGCGGACTTGAAACGTGCACATGTAGAGTAGAAGGACGAGCCCTAGAAACACGGCCGCCACGATGGTGCCCAGATTCTTCATGACCGAGGCGCTCCTTGGGAATCGGCGGCACGCTTCGCGCCGCACTTATTTACCGTCATTGGTGGCTTCCTTCAAAACCGCATCCAGCCCACCTTCTTCGTTCGTGTTGTAGATCAGCAGGACGTCTGATGGGTCACCGGCGATGAGAAACTTTCGAATATCACTGATCCCCTCGAATTTCTGGAGGATTTTTCTCTGCTTGTATAGTTTGGGGGCGGCCTCGTAAGCCGCGACCTCGGTCGCAAAGCCGCGAACCTTGTTGGAGACGTCGGAGACGAATTGCGTGGCGCTGCCTTTCGCCGCTTCGATCAGGGCGGCGGCGGCGCCACTTAGCGGCGCAATCCGTTTCATCGGATTCCCTACGAGTAGATCTTCCACGTTCTGCGCGGCTTGCCTTAACGCTGCCGCGTCGGGATTCGATTGGGCGCGGAGGGCATCGTGTTTCACGATCGCCGCGTCCAATTCGTCCGCGCGATGCTTGCTGCCCGCGACGGCCGTGAGGATTCTAAGCGCTTCACTCTCGGCAGCACCGATCAGAGCCCCCATTTTGACTTCCGCGGTAATAACGGCCTGAAACGAGTCGGCCACGCCGTTTTTTGCCGGCGGATGGGCGTTGCGCAGCCCGACGAAAACAATCTCGATACCGAGGTCCAAGTCCTCCTCATCGAGACGCGCCTGCAACCGTTCATGCAAGCGCTGATTGAAGCCCGCGCGACCCGGGCCCATCAATTCGTCGAGGTCTATGCCGGCCGCATAGCTGGAAAGATACTGGTAGGCTACCGATTCGAGCACCTTGATCGGTTCCTGGTGTTTGTAGAGAAACTTCTCGATGTCCTTAATGCGGTACTCGATCGGCACTCTTACCTCTAAGAGGCTGACCGCGATGCTCTCACTGGCGGCTTCAGAGCCGGGGATCCCAATA
>JADFIX010000367.1:0-1138 GCA_022566435.1 Planctomycetota bacterium | reverse complement strand
TCGTCACTGATTCATGGACTTCGGTCCAGATGATGGCCTGGTCCTGATGGTCGTCGTGATCCGCCGCCTCACCGAGGACAAGTTCGCTGATCTTCTTCGACGGCGCGCGGTAGACGACACTAATCGGGAACGGCCATTTCAGATGGATACCGGATTCCAGCACCGCGGCGCGGTCGCCCGAGATCTTTCCGAATCGTTCCACAACCACCTGTTCGCTCGAATCGACGATGACCACGCTGGTCAGCCCCACCACAGCGGCGCAGGTGGTGACGACGATCCATCGCTGCAATAGCTTGTAAAACCAAGTCGTACTGACCTCGAACCCAAACTGGTAGTTGATGGCGTCTGCGATAGATTTGGCGATTCCGCCGGGCTCGCCGATGAAGCCCAAAAGTCGGCTTTCGAACGATGGTCGGGGGATCCGATCGGGCGTGCGTGGTCGATAAAAATCGAGGACGAAATTCGCGGCGAACTCCAGCCCGAGCACAAAGAGCACGGCACGCACGAGACAGGCGAGCAGCGGTTCGGCCCACGTGATGGACGACGTAGCGGCCATCAACGCGATCGCCAGCCCTAGGCACACCAGGGCGTTGCCGGCCATACACAACGCACCCGCTCGAAGGAGACGCCAGTCGGGCAGCCGTGCCAGGGTGATCGCATATCGCGCATAAAGGAAATTGAAAAAACCCACCCCGATGACGAACCACATCATCAACGTTGGGTTCTGAGTTCGGCGAAACGTGTCGGAAGCAAAGTCGGTTTTTAGCGACCAGTCCCAGAACAAGAACTCGCCGGCGAGCAGAATGAACGACAAGATGATCGTGACCGACGGAAGCAGCCACCGCACGATCCACCGCAAACGGCCGCGCTCGATCAGTAGGTTCTCGTCGCCGACTTCGAAAATGGCCGCGCTGGTACCTGAATCCTGGGCTCGCTGAAGTTCGTCGGTTTCGAGCTTCACCGATTTCCAGGCGCGACGCGCCAACATCCGATTTCGACGCAAAGGCCGGAAGAAACCTGAGTTCGTGCACACGCTCAACGGCTCCGGCGGCGCCGTCGGGCGAACCGTCATCGCCCTCCTCGAAAACTTCCAGAACGAAGACGGCTCCATCGCAATCCCCGAAGCGCTACGCCCTTA
>JADFIX010000366.1 GCA_022566435.1 Planctomycetota bacterium | reverse complement strand
CATGGCGACCGCTCGCACGATCGAGACCCGCGTAGGAGTACCGCGGTCGCTCGATTCCCAGAGCCTTCGATAAGGGCAAAAGCATCTTGTGCACCGGCGGCGCGAAGAGACCCGTATACAATGCGCATGGCACAACAAACGTGAATAAGTCCGCCCACCAGGAAACCCCGCCGGCGTACAGGACGTGGCGATACGCCATCCACGCCGCCTGCACGACGAAGCACGCGGCCCATGTCACGAAGATCTGCGTCAAGCTGCGGTAGCGAAAGAAATACTCTCTCGACGACGCCACCATGATGGACACCAGCATGTAAGACATCGCCATCAGGCCGGGACGTTCCACGCTCATCAGGTCCGCCATCATGCCGAGCACCCAGGCGCCGACCGCGGCATCCGGCATTCGGGCGTGCATGCCGAGGAAGACGACAAGAACGAGCACCAAATCGGGTCGGATGCCCCATACATCGAATCGCGGCAAGACCGTCGTTTGCACGAGGACGAACAGCGATCCAAGAAGGACGAGCGTTAGCCAGCGCATGGTCCATTCCCTTCCGTTCGGCTCATGGGAAAGATGGGAACCCCCTTTTTCGGTTCGCCTCGATGATTTCGAGAATCGCCCGCGCTGCCGCCACCTGCTCTCGCGGATCCGTCGATCGGTTCATCAGTCTATCCAACGCGCCCAAGGCGTCGGTGCGACCGATCGCCCCCAGTGCCGATGCCGCCAGGAGCCTCACACGAAGCAATCGCTGCGCGCGCGAGCCTTCCGAAGCGCGAACCGGGGCACCGCCGTAACTCAGGGCGCGATTCGCAATATCATAACCGTCATCGAGACCCAACAGCCCCAGTCCCCGCGCTGCGGCCAGCCGGGTCTCGAGATGGTCCCCGTGGGCCAGCTTGTACCGAAACGTTTCGGCAAGCGCCGGGTCGCGGGTCACGGCCAATGCGGAAAGCGCGAAAACTTCCTCCGCCCCGATACCGGCCTCGGTCATGAACACCATCTCCCGCTTCGCGTCGGCATTGTGCAGCCGGGCCATCGCTTCCAACGCATGATCGCGAACGCCCTTATCCCGATCTTTCATCGCACGTGCCAGAGCTTTGATGGCCCCGGGCTCTACGAGAATGCCGGTGACCAGTGCCGCGTTTCGGCGGACGGCAGGATCGTTGTGTTTCAATAGAAGCGTCGCAAGCTTGCCCGTATCTTCGGTATGACCGAGACGGTGCATCGCGAACAGAGCGCCCACCCGCACATTGGCATCAGAATCCTCCAAACATCGTCGTATGGCCGACTCAGCCAGCCGATCTTGCGACTTGCCCACGGCCACACAAGCTGCAAACCGAACGGCCGGATGCTCGTCCAAGAGCGCCGCACGGATCCGCGCCGCCGCGTCGGAGGAAGCCGTAGCCTCGAGCGATTCCACGGCCGCCGCGCGAACGGCGGGGTTGTATCGGTATCGAATCGCGGCGAATAAGCATTGCACCGCGCCGCGCCGAAGTTCCGTGCGACTCACGGACGGATTCGACGTCGGTGTCGTGGCGCACCCGGTGGCAAGCGCTAACGACACGACGAGGAGCGTACGCCGCGAATGTGCTGACGCGACGATCGCATGACGGCGCTTCGCTCGTTCATGGCACCCTCCATTCCACGTGTGATCGATCATTTGGGCTACGCCTTCCCTTCGGGGGTGGGTTCTGACTCGCGATCGTGCGTTCGTCGCTCCCGCGCTCGAATCAGCCAATAATCGACGAACAAGATGCCCCATACCAAAGCACAGAGCCATGCAAACCAATCGCCGTATTTGGAGTAGATCGAATACCGAGAATCTACTTTCACGTTGGCGACCGAGTACCCCGCCACGCCGGGCCACGGCGAGGAAGGATCGCCGCGTACCACGTGGTGCACATACCCGTCCGGATCGATAAACGCGCTCACACCGGTATTGACCGCGCGCGCGAAGCCGACTCGGTTTTCTACGGCGCGAAACACGCAAATGGCCAAGTGTTGCGCCTGCTGGCTTCCACTGAACCAACCGTCGTTGCTGATATTCAGCAGGAAGTCGACGCCTTTTTTTTGCGGATCGCCGGTCACGAATTCTCGGCTCACATAAGGCATGACGTCCTCGTAGCAAATGGGAATGCCGAAACGAAACGTCTCGCCCGGCATCGAGGTCGGATTCATCTCAAAGGAGTGGAAACCGTCGCCGTGAAACGTCGAATACTCGTACTTGCCGTCCGAACCGCTGAACGGCATCAAACTATTGAGCCAAAAGTAAAGCGGACGCAATCGACCGAAGCGGAAGGGCACGAATTCACCGAATGGCACGAGATGGACCTTGTCGTATCGCCCCGGCTCCGAGCCATCCGGATAAAAAACGGCCGATGAATTGTAAACCCTGGTCTTCGCCAGCAAATCGTTTGGGGTTTCGATGATCCGCGCACATCCCGTTACGATATAGGCACGATGGGCCATGGCATGTCGAGTGAATTCGGAAAAACTTTCGTGCGACAACGGGAAATACTCGCGAGCCACTGGGTTGAGAACCATACGCCACGGCGACTCCGGCAAGAGGTAAAGATCCGGGTCCTGGGCGGCGGCGGCTTCGATCATTTCGAAGTAAGCCTGCTTCTTCTCGGGGTCGGTGAACGGCTCCCGACCGACGCGACTGACGAAATCGCCTTGCAAAACTGCGATCTTGGGGCCCGCGGTCATCGTGTCCTGCGCGAGCCGCACCCGACCATAGATAATCGTGGCGATCAGGAGACAACCCGCGAAGGCGACACTGAACCATACCGAGCGAGGCAACCGGCGGGACGATTGCTTGCGGCGCGAGATCGACCAGGCAATCACCACGTCAGCCAAAGCGCCGTTGATCGCCGCCACCACAAAACTCACGCCGTACGCCCCGAACAAATCACTGATTTGAATCAGCGTAAGAACGCCGGATAGACTGTGCGACAGATAGAACCACGGAAAACCCGATATCACAACCGCCCGCAAGACCTCGCAGCCTACCCAAACAAACGGAAAGGCCAACGCCAACGGCCAGCGACGGCGGCGAACCACCGAGCGCACGGAACAGGCAATGAAAGGAAAGTAAACCGCCAAATAGATTGCCAGCGCGACGTATCCCGGACCGGTGGCCATGTACATCCACCGCACACTGATGACGTAGTACACCAGACCGAGCAAATAGCTGTAGACGTACACCCGCGGCGCGGAAGGCGACGCACCGATCATCACGATCCACGGCACCAAACAAATGAACGCCAGAGGCCACCATGAGATCGGGGCGAAGATCAGACTCTTGAGCAGAAGTGTAGCCAGCGCCAGGAGAATCATAGCGCCGTGGGTGGCGATGGACATACCGATATCCGTCCGCGCCGCCTTCGCCGCGGCGCGCGTCACTCGCGCGTCCTTCTTTTTGGGATTCTTCCCTCGCTTCACCCGACACCCATCCATGGGCGTTCGTTTTCGCTCGATCACCGCGCCTACGACCGATCGAGCAGCATGAACGATACCACGGCGCCATCCGCCGCGGATTCCGAACGCGGCGGTCGAACGATCAGCGCATTGGCTGTCGCGACACCCAACGCATCGCCTGACCCATGCCAGGATAACGTTTCCGCCAACCATTGGCCACGATCATCGACTAAGGCACGTGCGGGCACATAGGTTCGGCGGTCGTGTGCGGCGGACACGGAGCCTTTCAGGGTCGCCGAAATCATCCGTGGTAGGACGCCGATTCTTCCCTGCTGCGCCGCAAGCGCCGGGCGCACAAGTAGCTCGAAGCCCACCAAGGCGCTAATCGGGTTCCCGGGCAATGCGAAAACCGGTGTGCCGTCGGGCATGGTCGCGAAAATCGACGGACGCCCCGGCTTGATCGCCATCTTATGGATGTGAAATTTGGCTCCAAGTGAGATCAGCACCTCCGGCACGAAATCGTAGGCCCCCATCGAAATCCCGCCGGTGATACACAACATGTCCGAATCAAGCCCCTTTTCAATCCGGGCTCGAATGACCTCGCGATCGTCCGATGCCGTATCCAGCAACACCGGCGACGCATGGGCGGATCGTATGAGCGAGACCAAAAGTGGCTGATTCGAATTACGGATCTGAGGGCCTTCGGGAACCTGATCGATGCCAACCAGTTCGTTTCCCGTGGCCAATACACTGACCGTCGGTTTCGAATACACCCTGACCCGGGCCGCGCCCACGGCGCGGGACCTGCGCGTCGACATTTGCGTCATCGGCGCCGGCTCGGGCGGCCTCACGGTGGCCGCCGGGGCGAGCCAGATGGGCGCCGACACCGCCCTCATCGAGGGCGGCACGATGGGCGGCGACTGCCTCAACACCGGCTGCGTTCCGTCGAAGTCGCTGCTCGCCGCCGCGCGCGTCGCTGACACGCATCGCCGTTCGGCCCGCTTCGGTGTCAACGGGCACGAGCCGGCGATAGATTTCCTGGGCGTACACAGGCACGTCCACGGCGTCATCGCGGCCATCGCCCCGCACGACAGCCAGGAGCGGTTCGAAGGGCTCGGCGTCAAGGTGATCCGCGCCCCTGCCCGGTTCAGCGGAGCGAACGAGGTCGTGGCGGGGGACGATCGCATCCGCGCCAAGCGCATCGTCATCGCCACCGGCTCGTCGCCGCTGGTGCCGGACATCCCGGGCCTCGCCGAAGTGCCGTACCTGACCAACGAGACGATCTTCGGCAATACCGAGCGGCCCGAGCACCTGCTGGTCATCGGCGGCGGGCCGGTCGCCATCGAGATGGCCCAGGCGCATCGCCTGCTCGGCGCCCAGGTCACCGTGCTGCAGCGCTCGCGCATCCTGCGCCGCGACGATCCCGAGCTGGTGGAGGTCGTGCGCCGGCGCATCGTGGCCGACGGCGTCGAGCTGGCCGAAGGGGTCGAGATCCTTGGCGTCGAGCGGGCGCGAAACCACATCGCGGTCGTCATCCGCAACGGCGGCGCGGAGCGACGGATCGAAGGCTCGCACCTCTTGGTCGCGGCGGGGCGCCGGCCCAACGTCGACGGCCTCGGCCTCGACCGAGGGGGCATCGAATACAGCGACAAGGGCATCCCGGTTGATGCCCGGCTGCGCACCACCAACAAGTGCGTCTTCGCCATTGGCGACGTCACCGGCGGCCACCGGTTCACGCACATGGCCGCCCATCACGCCGGCATCGTGATCCGTAACGCGCTGTTCCGCCTGCCGGCCAGGGCCGACCGCCACGCCGTGCCGTGGGTGACCTTCACCGAGCCCGAGCTCGCCCACGTCGGG
>JADFIX010000365.1 GCA_022566435.1 Planctomycetota bacterium | reverse complement strand
AACGCATCGTCAACTCGTCACAGCCGTGGGCGACGCCATGCGCTCGGTCACGCCCGACGACTGCCACGGATTCTTCACCGGATGCGGATATGCCGGAACACATTAACGGGAAATGCTCTAGCCAACCCACCGATCGTCATCCAATGTACAACCAATGGAAGCACAATCACCATCAGTGAAGTCGGCGGGGGCCCCCTCGTGTGGGGTTCCATAACCATCAAGGTCACACCGGCGTGCGACTGCCCGACGCCGTCACCCGATCTCTCCACCTGGAACTCGAACGTCGGCTGTAGGTCGAGCAACAACTGCTACAACTACGGGACCAATATGAAGACGAACACGTTCGCTCAACCCGGGCGCGCAGCCGGACAGCAATATGCCTCACTGTCCTGTGCCGATGTCACTACCGCGGCGATTGCGGATGGCCTTTCATCGGTGAACAGCCCGGACGACTGCCCAGTCGGAGAGTGCCCGGTCGCGTTGGTGGTCGACCCCGGTACGGACTATCACTGGTATCGGCGCAACGCGAATGGCTTTTGGTCACATAAACCCGGTGGAACCGACGCTACCACCGTTGACGCGAGCGGCAACGCGATCAGCAACCCGCAGACCGCGGACCGGGACTACGGCTTTTTGAATTACAGCGATTTTTGCGGCTACTTTTGTGTCGACTGGGATGCAGTCACCGTCGCGAATATGCTGGCACAGCTCTCGACGAGCCCCCTACGCGGGCCGGATGCCGTGCAGGTATCGCTCTTGCGGTACTTCGGACAGACCAATCCGGGATGGGCCTTCACGGGATTGGAAATCGATACATTGCGGAACTTCCTTCAGGGGTTGACTCCGGCACCAAACCCCCAATGGGATGACGGCACCAGAGACTTCGGTGGGTTCTTAATCGAGCGCGGAGCCAACGTGGCTAGCTTCCCAGAGTACATCCGTGTTCTTGATGGGATTATCGAGATCGCGCACGATCAGTGCTTTTCCTATCGATTGGACGATCTCGGCCTGGAGGCTTTCCTGAACGGTGAGGCCATAGATCGCGGTTTATGCGCTTTGCTTCCGGGTCAGCCGTGCCCGGACTGATGCCGGTTGCCAGGGTGTCGCGGCTGCGCTGAGAAAGGGTGTGGGAAAGTGTGGTGAAAAGTGGCGAAAAGGTGTCAGGAAGGTGTCAGGAAGAATTTCTTGACATCATGAGGGGCGTTGGTAAGATTCGTGCATGGGACGGCCACACCGTGTCACGCAGGCCGGGCTTGTCTATCACGTCTTGAATCGGCGGGTGATGAGACTACCCGTGTTTCAAGAAGAGGTGCATCGTTGGTGCGCCCGGATGTTCCGGGGCCTCTTGCCGTGGTGTTTGATGCCCAATCACTGGCAGTTGGTCGTACAAGCCGGCAAGGACACGAACCTGTCGACGTGGATGCAATGGGTCGCACGGCGCCTCGGTTTGGACACCGCCCTCCGCGCACGCGGACGCCCCCGAAAAGACCGGCAATAATTCTTCCTGACACCCTGACACCTTCAATGGTCGTGGCCGACGGCGGACCTCGTCTTTGCCTCCGGTTTTTTTCTTGCATGAAATTTTTCTGGTGCGCCGAAGAGGCCGCCGACATTTCTCAACGCGCGTTTAGCAAATCCCAATACACAAATGATCGCCTGCCTGTCCGGTCGCCCACTCCCCTTCGGTCCCACGCGAATGGATTGACCGGTCTTTAGCCTAACACTCGCCGCATGCCGGCCCCTACACCGTAAGCTGGAGGCCATAGGGCGTCTGGTGTAGGATTCATCCGGAAGTCTTCAAACGGATCGCTCGTTTGGTTATAATTATACATGGTTCAACGCGTCTGACAGTTTTGTAGCGACTTGTTCGCGTGAAGCGAATTTGTGATGAACACTCTACCCGTAGATTTCACGCTCACCAGACGAGCTTTCTCCGTTGACCAGATTCGCGGTTGGGCGTGGGCTCTGGTCGTGGCACTCGCCATCACGGCGGGTTGGCTCGCGTGGTTCGTCTTTGCCCAGGTCGCCGTCTACGAGGTAAGTACGGCGGCCCGCGTGGAATTCCGGTCGGGGGCCGCGGGCGGTCATCCGGTGGACGCGCCGGTCGAGGGTCTTATCGTCAAGATAGACATCGGCGTGGGGCAAGAGGTGCACGCCGGCGATGTCCTGTTGGAGATGGACGCCACTTCTCAACGTTTCGCACTGGCGGAGGCGTCGGCCGGTCGCGACGCGCTGAAAAATCAAATCGATGCCTTGCAAGACGAACGCGCGATGCAGTTGCGGTCGCTGGACGAATGGCGAAAGAGTACGGAGATCGCGCTGGCGGAAGCCGGAGCCAGACGGGACGAGGCGAAGGCGGCCGTCGAGTTTGCCGAAAACAATGCGGCCCATCTGACGGAGCTACGCGAATCCGGAAGTGCCACCGAACAGGAACTGGGACTCGCGATTTCGCAGCGCGAGCAGCGACGTTTTGCGGCGGTGGCGGCAGGGCTCGGCGTAGAACGTCTTGCCAAAGAACAGCGCACTCGTCTGGCGGAGCGGCAGGGCGCTTTGGAATCATTGCAGCGCGAGGCCACCCGTCTGGAAGGTGAACGCCAACGCGCCCTGGCTACCATGGCCCGACTGACTCACGAAGTCGAGCTTCGTGTCGTGCGGGCCCCAGTCGAAGGCGTGATCGGTGAGACGGCTCCGCTCACGCCCGGGATGTACGTGCAAATCGGTAAACGACTGGCCACCGTGCTGCCAATCGAGCCGCTTCGGGCTCGTGCACGGTTCACGCCGGCAAGCGCGTTGGGACGAATCAAGAAGGGGCAGAAAGCTCGGATGCGGTTGGAAGGATTTCCGTGGAGTCAGTATGGCAGCGTCCCGGCGACGGTGCACCGTGTGGCCGGCGAAATGCGAAACGGTTTCGTCGAAGTGGAATTCGAGCTGAACACGAATGTGAACCCGGGCGTCGTGTTTCAACACGGGCTGCCGGGGACCGTGGAAGTCGAGGTGGAGCGCATCTCACCGGCCACGATGCTGTTGCGAGCCGTCGGGCGTCGGATGGGTCTCGATCAATCGGCGGCGCAGCCAGTCTCCCCCGAGGGTCGAACATGACGGCGGTTGCCGGTGTTTCTCGTAAACTGTTCGTGCCCGAAACGGTGCAGACCTCGGCGATGGACTGCGGTCCGGCATCGTTGCGCAGTCTTCTTGAAGGGTGCGGCATCCCGGTCAGCTACGGCCGGCTGCGCGAGGCATGTCAGACGGATGTAGACGGCACCTCGATCGACACGATGGAGGAAGTCGCCGTTCAGCTCGGTTTGGCGGCCGAGCAAGTCTTGATCCCCGCCGACCACCTCCTCTTGCGGGGGAGCCGGGCGCTCCCCGCCATTGTCGTCGTGAAGCGGCCAAGCGGCGAGACCCATTTTGTCGTGGTCTGGCGCCGCCACGGTCAATTCGTGCAAGTGATGGATCCGGCGGCAGGACGAAAGTGGGTGCGGTGCGACCAGTTTAGCAGAGAACTTTACAATCACATCGCGAATTTCCCGGCGTCGGCTTGGCGCAAATGGGCGGGAACCCGCGAGTTCGTCGATCCGCTCCGCCGGCGAATTCGTGACGTAGGCCTGTCATCCAAAAGAAGCGAGGCGCTTCTGCAATCGTCACTCGCCGACGAATCGTGGAAGTCGATCAGTATTCTTGACGCGGGCGTGCGCATGGTCGAGGCGATTATCTCCGCCGGAGGCTTGAAGCGCGGGCGGCGCGCGGGGCGCGTGCTTGAAGCCCTTTTGGATGAGCGGCGGTCGAACGATAGCCACGCAGCCGACGCGATCCCCGCCATGTACCATTCCGCTATTCCCAGGCCTGACGAACGCGGCGAGGACCCGATCCTCAGGGTGCGAGGTGCGGTGGCGGTTCGGGTGACCGGATCTGCCGAACAGGTCGTCACGGACGGCGAGGATCCGAGCGAGACGGAGGGGCGACGTCGTGCGAACCTTTCACCCGAACTGGCTGCGGCGTTGGAGGAAAAGCGCATATCGCCGACTCGTCAATTGCTCTCCCTGCTTTTTGCGGACGGGTTTCTTGCACCGGGCGTATTGTTCATCGCTCTGGTACTCGCGGCAACGGGTATCGTGGTCGAAATTCTCATGTTCCGCGGGCTGCTGGACATCGGCCAACAGCTCGGACAGGGTCTGCAACGGTATGTCGCGCTGTTCGCCCTGTTGGTATTCGTCGGTGGTTTGATGCTCGTGGAAATCCCGGTCATGGTCGGTTTACTCCGCTGGGGCCGACGGCTGGAGGTTCGTCTTCGAGTCGCCTTTCTCGAGAAGCTACCGCGACTGAGTGATCGTTATTTCAAGAGCCGTCCGGTGTCGGATATGGCGGAGCGCTGTCACAGCATCCAAATGTTACGAATGCTACCCAATCTGGGCGGCCAGCTCGTCCGATCCGTCTTTGCCATGCTGCTGACGACCTTGGGACTCATTTGGCTGGACCCGGGCTGCCTGTTTATTGCCGGCGCGGCGGCGATCACGGCGATCGTTCTACCCCTGGCCATGCAGCCCCTACTCGCGGAACGCGACCTACGGATGCGGACGCACGTCGGTGCGCTGGGTCGGTTCTATCTCGATTCGCTTCTCGGGTTGGTAGCCGTTCGGACACATGCCGCCGAGCCCGCGATACGACGCGAGCATCATAATCTATTGAGCGAGTGGATGCGCGCCGGGTTCGGGTGGCAACGTGCCGTCATTGCGACGGAGTGTGTGCTTTTGCTCTCGGGACTTTCTCTCGCCGCTTGGCTGGTTTTCGATCATATTTCTCGAGGGGGCGAGACGGCGACGGTTCTGTTGCTGGTCTATTGGGCGCTGAGTCTTCCGGCGTTCGGCGAACAGATTGCACTTTTGGCAAGGCAGTATCCCTCCCATCGCAATCTGACCGGTCGCCTGATGGAGCCGCTTCGCGCGCCGGAAGAAAAAGAAGAGGCGCCCGGCGTCCAAGATCAACAAGACCGACCCGCGACGCCGCCATCAACGGACGAACCGGCCCGCGGTATGGCGGTCGTGATCAAGGGAGTGGAAGTCAAGGCGGGCGGTCACACGATTCTTCGCGATATCGATCTTACGGTAGCCCCGGGGGAGCACGTCGCCGTCGTCGGTGAGTCCGGCTCCGGGAAGTCCGTCACCTCCTCCACCGCGATGGGGCTTCTCCCGGAGAATGCGTCGATCCACGGCCAGGTCGAGCTGGACGGCGTCGAGATCGGCAGCATGTCGGCCGCGCAGCGCAGGAGGCTGCGTGGCAAGGACATCTCGATGATCTTCCAGGAGCC
>JADFIX010000364.1 GCA_022566435.1 Planctomycetota bacterium | reverse complement strand
CATTTCAACCTCGGTGGCCGCACCCACCTGGAGCTGGGCCACGCCGCCGGAAAGCTTGGCCAGACGCTCTTCCAGCTTCTCGCGATCGTAATCGCTGGTCGTGTTGTCGATCTCGTTCTTGATCTGATCGATGCGACCCTTGATGGCTTGCGTCGCGCCGCCACCCTGAACGATCGTGGTGTTGTCCTTGTCGATGGTGATCTTCTTGGCAGAGCCGAGATCGGAGATGCTGATGTTTTCCAGCTTGACCCCCAAATCCTCGAAGATGGCGTTTCCGCCGGTGAGGATGGCGACGTCTTCCAGCATGGCCTTGCGGCGATCACCGAAGCCCGGCGCCTTGACCGCACAGCACTGCAAAGTGCCGCGGAGCTTGTTGACCACGAGCGTCGCCAGGGCCTCGCCGTCGATGTCCTCGGCGATGATCAGCAGTGGCCGACCCGACTGGGAAACCTTTTCCAAAATCGGAATCATGTCCTTGATGTTCGAGATTTTTTTCTCGTGGATCAGTACGTAGGGCTTCTCCAGCTCGCAAGAGAGGCTCTCGAACTTGTTGATGAAGTGCGGCGACAGGTAACCCTTGTCGAACTGCATTCCCTCGACCAACTCGACCGTGGTATCGAGGGTCTTGCCCTCTTCGACAGTGATCACGCCGTCTTTGCCAACCTTATCCATGGCCGCGGCGATGTGCTTGCCGATCTCTTCGTTTTGATTGGCGGCAGAGGTCCCGACCTGGGAGATCTGCTGCGTCCCCTTTACGGGGGAGCTCATGCGGGCGAGTTCGTCGACGATGGCGTCGACGGCGAACTCGATGCCGCGTTTAAGCTGCATGGGCTCTGCGCCGGCGGCGAGGTTCTTGAGACCTTCGTCGAAAATCGCTTCGGCGTAGACGGTGGCCGTCGTGGTGCCGTCACCGGCGACGGAGGACGTCTTGGAGGCGACTTCCTTGACCATCTGGGCGCCCATGTTCTCGTAGGCCTCTTCCAGTTCGATTTCCTTGGCGACCGTGACGCCGTCCTTGGTGACGGTGGGGGCGCCGAATGATTTTTCGATGACGACGTTCCGCCCGCAGGGACCGAGCGTCGCCTTGACCGCCCACATGGACCGAGCGTCGCCTTGACCGCCCGGGCGAGTTGCTTCACGCCGCGGCGTATCGCCTCCCGTGCGTCCATTGCGTATGCAATCTGCTTTGCTGCCATGAATTAAATTCTCCTCGTTAGCTGTCCTATTGACGAATGGCGTTTCGGAGCGAGTCTGTCGACCGCGCGTCGCACGATCGCATGCGTCGCAGAAGAGTCCGTGAGGCCGGGCGCTCGTGCGAATCGCACCATCCGCAAAAAAATTTCTAGTCGATAACGCCTAGGATGTCGTTCTCATCCATAATCATATAGTCGTCGCCGTCCATCTTGATTTCGGTACCGGCGTAGCTCGTGAAGAGCACTTCGTCGTTCTTCTTGACCTGCATGTCGCTCCGGGTGCCGTCGTCGAGCAGACGACCGTTGCCCACCGCGAGAATGACGCCGCGCTTCGGCTTTTCCTGAGCAGAATCGGGAAGCACGATGCCGCCTGCGGTCTTCTCGTCGGCCTCTACGCGTTTGACGATCACCTTGTCGCCGAGAGGCCTGATGTTCAGCTTTGCCATTTCCGTGAAACTCCTTTCGTCTATGAGACGTCCGTTAATTGGTCTGCGCCGTCAATTGTGGCGACGCGGATCGTCCAAGTATGTCGCAAGTGTTCTTGTGAATTCGATTGCATCCGTCGGTGTTTCCATGACACCGCAAACGCTCAGGTTCAGCGCCGCCTCCAGCGTTCGTCGGGTGGCCTTCGCGGTCACCAGCCAGCAGGGCAAAACTAGGTCGATCGAACGAATAAGCCGCAGCAAAGTAATCCCGTCTACCCGGGGACGGTCGTCGATCAGGATCGCGGCCGCCAGCCCGCCCTTTTCCACGGTGGCCAGCGCGGCCGCCCTCGTTTTGACTCGAAAGAGCGTCAGCCCACAGGGGCGCAGCGCCTCGTCCAACCCACGGGCCCAGGAAGAAGCGGTTCCGTCCTGCGAATGAGACAGCAGCACGGTTCGCGTATGCGACGGATCGATATTCGGCAGGTTCGTCACGTCACGTCCTTACACGATGGCCCTTCTACCTACACCGTAGCCTGCACGGAGGGTGCCAAAAAGGACGCCAACCCGATGCGCACACAACTTAATCGTAACCCTTTACAAATACAGGCTTTACGGCCATTCGCCAGAAAGCCTGATCGATGCCGGACGGAATTCGGATGGTCCGGTGTCTGTCATTTACTCCGTGGGCATCAAATCAAGCTGCCAGATTGGCAGGGATTCCAATGACCACGTCGTGCGAATACATCATCGGTACGGGCGGCCGAAAGCCGGCGCCTTCCGCTTGGCCATCCGGCACGAATCGCCTGAATCTCAGCCTCACACGCGACGCGCGATGCCGTAGGATGTTCTTGGAAACCGCGCATGGAAGACTCTTGTACGTCGAACGGAAGTCAATCGGAGCCCGTCTTGAAGCCGTGGCCGAGACAGTTGATCACCGATCACCCATCGAGACTACCGGGCTCGTACGCTGTGCGCTTGGCCCTCGTACTCATCGCCATCGTACCAAACGGATGCCGCGAGCGCGACCTGCCGCCGATTGAGCCCCGGGCCGAGGCGGCTCATGAAACCCCCGATTCACTTTCCTGCCTTCAGCGCCAACTCGCCCCCGGCGATCTCAAGAACTGGAATCTTCTGTTTCTCACGTTCGATACGACTCGCGCCGACCACCTCGGTTGCTACGGCTATGCTACGGCGCAAACCCCGACGATCGACGCGCTGGCGGCCAAGGGTGCCATCTTCGACCACGCCATCGCCCCGGTATCGGCCACCCTACCATCGCACAGTACGATGATGACCGGGCTGGAAGTCCCGAACCACGGCGTGCGTACCAACGGCCACTTCAATCTCCGTGAAGACAAGATCACGCTGGCGGAAGTGCTGCGTGAGCGCGGGTACGCCACGGCGGCGTTCGTCGCCACCTACGTCCTCAATCACCGCTTCGGAATAAGTCAGGGATTTGACACCTATGATGACGAACGTTTGCGCGGCGAACCCGGATCGGAAGAACGTTCCCTTCCCCGACGTGCCGACTATCAGACGGACATGGCCATCAAGTGGATGACCCGCCATTTGAATTCTCATTCGCAACAGCCGTTTTTCATGTGGGTGCATTATTTCGATCCTCATCTGCCGCACGACGCGCCCGGAGAATACGGCGAGCGATTCGCCGATCATCCGTACGACGGCGAGATCGCCTATGCCGATTTTCATTTGCGCCGGCTGCTCGATTTCCTCGAGGCGAATCAACTGCTCGATTCCACACTGATTGTCTTGACCGCCGACCACGGCGAAGGACTATACGAGCACTTGGAGAAAGACCATTCGAGATTGATCTACGACACGACCGTACATGTTCCGCTAATCATCAATTGCCCGCAGTTGCACGATGACCCCTGTCGGATCGACGACATCACGGTCGGGTTGATCGACATAATGCCTACCGTCCTGAGCCTGCTGGGTTTGGACGCGGGTCTGACCTTGGACGGTTTCGACCTGCTGACCGCGAAAGTCGACCCCCATCGAGTCATCTATATTGAGACCATAGCAGGCCTGCTCTACCACGGATGGGCGAGTCTTCACGGCGTGCGGAGTATCACCAAGAAGTTCATCAAAGCCCCCCTACCCGAGTACTACGATCTGGGAGCTGACCCGGGAGAATTGCGAAATCTTCTCGAAACGAACGAGCACGTGGCGGACGAACTCGCCGCCAAGCTCGAAGAGATCATGTCGGCGTGGCCACCCGTCGACGAGATCGCGCGAACGACCGAGCGACTCGAAAAGCGCGTGGCGAAGAATCTTGCGGCCCTGGGATATGTCAGGACGCGAAATCCGGAAGACGCCAAGGATCGCATCCGCCCCGACCCTAAGGACATGGTTCCTCTTTTTGAAGATCTGAGGCGTAAGACGCCGGTGGCACTTCGCGAGCTGAGTTGGAATACGGTCCGATTCGGCGGCCCCGATGATGCCGCCAATCGACGTGCCTTAATCCTTGCCCAAGCCGCCGTGAAGCGCAAGCCGCACGATTCCGTAAATCTGGCAACGCTCGCGCTCGCATTTTATCGTACTTCGGCGTACGTCGATGCAATGGAGGTGCTTCAAAGGCTTCCAGGGAAGGCCCCGCCAAGCGAGAGGCTCTATTCGGTGTATGCCACGGCATGTCGGGTGATGAGTTTGCAGCGTCTCGGCCGGCTGGATCAGGCAAAGGCCGCGATGACAGAGTTTCGCAGTGAAATGGAGGCCCCCTGGGCGAGTGGCGACGAGACCGCCCGCGCCCTGCTTGCGGAGGCCGCATCCGTCGTCGACGAATGATAGCGTGAGTGGTGCTGGAACCCTGTACTACCAACTCTGAACTCCTCTTCAGCGCGAGGAGATTTCGATTGCCGTTCGTCTGGTTGGAGTTGATCGTCTTTGCTGAAACTCTTTGTTCGGCTTTTTCTACCGCACGGCGGAACCCGCAAGTTCCCGATTCCTTTCTATTCGACCTGCCCGCGGATTTCGCCGCCCGGGAATTTGGCACTGTGGATGTTGACGTACCACAGACCGTCGAGCAGGTCGCTCTGTCACGCGTCGAGCGGGCCGACGCTGCCGATTATTGTGCTGCCAAGGGGCAAGGAGAATTGGACGCCGGCATTCTGGCCCGGCATCGCCGGCCCGTGGAAATGCGCGGCGATTTGAGGAGCCACCAAACCGTCAAAGACGATGTCGAAATACAGAAACCCGTCCGGTGACAGCGTCACGCTGCCGATGTCTGTCGCGGGTGAGGTGATCTTAGACACTCGGATCCGGACCGGTGCGAAAAACGCTTGCTCGCTAAGCGCCTCCCGTCGACACATGAGCTCCGCCGTTGCCCGGCGGAGCCAATCGAGTCTATCAAATCGTGTGGCTCTGACTTCAAAGAGGATTTCCCAGTTGCGCCTCCGAAGTCATCATTCTAGCGAATCTCTGCCCCGGATACAATACGAACGACCCATTGCGCGGATATTCTAGCCGTTCGGACACTAGCGTCGTCCCAGTTCCGCTCGCCGGAATGGAAGGAGAGACGAGGCTCGGACCCACTTCAAACTGGTTGCGGCAGGCAGGCTGTGCCAGGTTATTGAGATAGCTGAGACAAGTGTACCGCGCGCAGGAGATCGCGCTGTTCGACTACACCCACAATGTGGCGGTCGTCCGCACTCTCGACCACGGGTAAAACGCC
>JADFIX010000363.1 GCA_022566435.1 Planctomycetota bacterium | reverse complement strand
TGTATTCCTTGCGTTCGGCAACTTTCAGTCCACCGGCTACATACACCTCGGATCGGGAGACGCCCGCTATTTGATCTCGTCCAAGGATAAGAACGGCATTTCGTTGCCCGCGCGGAGGACGATGCTCTTCGAGGCGCGACCTTCCGATTCCGCGAATGCGCCGGCGCTACAACCAGGGGTTCCATTGTGCGGGACCAGATCGTCAGATCTCACGTCGATTCCGCGCGAGGGTCGCCTTAGCGGCGCGTCCCGTGGAACGGCACCATCGATTCGGCACGTCGAGTTGGCGGTCGATACTGATCGAGAGTACTTCGACCTTTTCCAGGATCGTGACGCGGCCACGGAGTACCTCGTCCAGGTGTACGCCCAGATCGGCCATCTGTTCCTGCGCGACAACTTGATCAACTTGGAGTTGGTGTCCGTGCGCCTTTGGGACGATCCGCGACAAGGTGATCCACCGACTTCCTCGGCGGAGTCTGCCGCACAACTGAGGACTGCAGCGCACTACGATTTCTTGCAGTTTGTTTCCGGCACACGGTTCGCGAGCTTTGGCGGTCAGGCCTTCGGCATCGGATGTGGGGCTGGTTCCGACGTCTACTTTATTCAGGGTCGATTTCCGTACCCGACAGCCCCGAGCCCCTATCACTACGACATCTTCGTCATGGCGCACGAGCTTGGCCATAACGCAGGCGCGCCTCACACGCACGACGCGGGCATCGACGACTGCGACAATCCGTTCGCACCGCCCCAGCGCGGAACGATCATGAGCTACTGCCAGCAAACCTACAGCGGTTTGAACGCCAATCAGGACATGTACTTTCACCGTCGGATCTCCCAGGGAATCATCTCTCAGGCTCAATTTTCAGCGTGCATGCCTCCCGACTGCAACCTGAACAATCGAGACGACGGCGAGGACATCAGTACGGGCGATAGTCTCGATGAGAACACGAACGGCGTGCCGGATGAATGTGAAGATTGCAATGGTAACGGCGTATTGGATGACCAGGACATCGCTAGCGGCTTCAGCGAGGATATCGATACAAACGGCATTCCCGACGAATGTCAGCCCGACTGCAATGGCAACGAGGTTCCGGACTCAGAAGACATTGAGTCCGGCGAGAGCCTGGATAACTACGGGAATTCGATTCCAGATGAATGCGAAAGCGACTGCAACTTCAACGGGCTGGCCGACTATGGAGAGATCCAGAGCGATATGGCGAGGGACATCGACCGAAACGGCGTTCTCGATGAGTGTCAGGCGTGTCCCGAGTGGCTGTTACGCAATAGCGCTTGGAATGTGTGGATCGCCAGTGGGATGCCCCATACGCCCATCCGGCAGTTCTACGGCCCGGCCGGCGTCCTGTTCCGCGAAAGCGCGGGGCCCAGCGTTGTAGGGGGTCAGGATGTTATCATGGCTCCCTCCGGCCTGATTCTGGTCACCAGCACAGTCGAAGATCGAATTCTCTCCTTTGACTGCAGCGGCAATTTTGCCGGGGATTTCGTCGTGCCCGGGTCGCTTGGGATGGATCGTCCGACCGGTATGTTGGCCCTTCCGGACGGAAGATTGCTTGTCGCCAGCGGGCGCACACACAACGTCCTGGCATTCGACCTCGCCACAGGTCAGCCGATCGGGGAGTTCATTGCCGGCGGATCCGGCGGCCTCCACGAACCATACGGTATGACGTTGGGGCCGACCACGGGCGGCAGCGCCGGCACAAGCCTTTTCGTAACAAGCAATCCGCAGCGAAAAGGGCTACCCGGAGAAATTCTCGAGTTCGACGCGGATGACGGGACGTTTACGGGGGTGTTCGTTTCCAGCGCCAACAACGGCGGCCTTTCCGGACCGCGAGATGCAGTCTTCAAACCGGATGGTCATCTGCTGGTAACCAGTTCACTGACTCACCAGATCTTGGAATTCGATCAAAGCGGCACACCGTTGGGCACTTGGGAAGTGCTGGGGTTTGCCGTCGGCGGCATGACTCCGGAAAGCCCCTGGGAGATTGAGATCGGCCCCAACGGAAACGTTTTTGTCTCTCGCCACGTGGCTCAGGCGCAACACGCGAAGTCTCCGGTCGGTCCTGCGCTGCATTTTTCGAATGCCCAGATTATTGAGTATGACATCGCTAACGGAAACTTTGTGCGGGTGTACGTGGGCGGACAGGATCATCCGTTGCGGTATCCAACCGGGTTTGCTTTTGTCCAGTGTGAAGGGGATTTGGACGAAGACGGCCTACCGGATACCTGCGATTCGGACATGGACGGCGACGGCGTGCCCAACGTCGACGACCGGTGTGTCTTCACCCCGGTCGGATCACCCGCCCAGGCGAATGGGGCACCGATCGGCGATGTCACCAGTGATTGCGGCGTAGACCTGTCAGACTATCCATCCTTCCGGCTTTGTCTTGCGTTGAGTGGGCCGGATGTGTCGGCGGGCGGCTGCGCCGACTTCTTTGACTTCGATCGTGACGCGGATGTGGATCTGAAAGACCATGCGGGTTTTCAGCGCGTGATTGGCACTACGTATCCATAGTGGTCAACGGGCACGACGCGACAGGCGGTCGGAAACCTGCTGAGAGCCAGATCGGCGCGAGTGGGCGAAACCGGCACCGCGGCGGTCATAAGATCACACTACGGAACGACAGCGCCGAATACCGTTTGGAACGCGCCGGCGTCTTTCAGATCGGTGTCGCCGTCTGCATCCAAATCAAAAGCTGCTAGGCATAGATTCGTGCAAATCGGATCGGTTGGCGTCGGACTGACGCCGGGACCGCCAAGGCATTCCGCGAAGAAAGCGTAATCGTCGAGGTGGACAGACGAGTCGTTATTGAAGTCTCCACCGCCGATTGCTTCGCATTCGTCGAGCGTGGTATTCAGATTGCAGTCGCCGCCGGCACCGCTCGATATATCACATTCGTCGGGGATCAGGTTTTGGTTGCAGTCCTGGCTGGCGCCGTCTGTGGGAATCGTGAGCCGAACGTTATCGATATTCACGTTGAAGTAGTTGAGGTCGTCCTCCTCCGTAAACGCAACCCGGATAGTTTGACCGATGAACGTGGACACGTCGAAGGTGCGTTCCGTACAGTCACTGATCAGTGGATCGCCCGGGTCCGTCGAGAACACTTCGCTCAAGATGACGTCGTCCGTATCCCATATTTCCACCGTGAATTCCTGGTTGGGATCGGAGAATTCCACGGCGTGGTTTCTGATGCGGTCTGTCCAACTCAGCGAGGCGGCCGTCGCGTCGTCGGGTATGGTGACTTGCTGATAGAGCGAGTGGCGCCCCGGGCCGTTTTGAGAGATCACGAATGAGAAAATTCCGTGGCAAGGCGGGACCTGACCACCCGGGCCTGGCGGATCGAGCGTTCCGTCGTCGATTCCGAACTCGCCCGGTCCGGTATGGATCTGCACCCAGCCAGTCAAATCGCCGGTTTCGAAGGTCCCGTTCGTGAGTAACTGGATCGATGGGACGTCGCACTCGTCCGGTATGCCGTTTGGTTGGCAATCCAGGCTCGTGGCGTCGAGGACGTCGCAGTCATCAGGGACGCCGTTTCGATTGCAATCGATTGCCGTGCCGTCGTTTACCTCGCAGATATCGGCGATGTGATTCTCGTTACAATCCGCCTCGCATTCGTCGGGTCTGCCATTCTCGGTGCAGTCGTCGCTGGTGCCGTCTGCAAGATCGCATTCGTCCGGTATGCCGTTGCTGTTGCAATCAGAGCCGCCGGTCTCATATTCGATACTCACGATAATATACGGACTGGTGCATACAAAGACATCGACGTTGGAACTCGGCGTCATGGTGACGACGGCGTCACCGCCTTCGACGACCGAATTGAAAACCGGCGCCAAAACGATGAGCGTGGCGGCGTCCGGGGTGATCGGACAGTCGTTTGCCCCCGTTTGGAAGACCGCGCCCACGGGCGTCCCGTTGATGTCGATGTCGATGAATTCCGACGAGGCTTGGAGGTCGGCACTGGCGGTAAAGATCAGCGTGACATCGCCGGCAGCCGGCGGCGGCGAGACGAACGTGTGGCTTTGCGTACTGGCGTCGTCGATTGGCGACAACGATTCCGAGCCGGAGGTGAATGGGGCGTCAATGTCACACGCATCCGGTACGCCGTTGCCGTTGCAATCGTTGTGAAAGGCGCACAGACCGCATTCCAATGTTTCGACTTGTTCCGCGCAGATGCGATCCCAATCGACGTCGCAGCAGTAGGCGTCAACGGCGCAGACACAGGCTGCGATCTGCGGACTATTGCACCCCGCGCCATGCGCCCCTTCGCAGCAGTTATGGAGCACGTCGAGGTCGCATTCGTCCGGCACCCCATTGTGGTTGCAATCGAGACTTTCGCCGTCTTCGGAATCTAGATCGCAGGTATCTTCCAATCCGTTGACGTTGCAGTCGAAGACTAGGCTGTGGCGACATGTCCCCTCGGCATCGCAGGATTCCACGCCCGTGCATGCATCGCCATCTTCGCAGTCGGCATCGCTGGTACATGTGCAGGTATCCGTGACCTCATCGCAGAAAGGCGTCGGTAGGTGACAGGGATCGCCTGCGGATACACACACGTCGCCGACGCAAGTTTCCGCACCGTTGCAAAATACGCCGTCATCACAATTGCTGAGGCCGCCGCACGCACAACGATCCGTGGCCTCGTCGCAGAGTAGACCCGTTCCGTCGCATGGATCGCCCGAAGAGAGGCAGAGACCGTCGTTGCAAACCTCCACGCCGCTGCAGAAGAGTCCGTCGTCGCAGACGCCCTCCAACTCCTGGTCGCAACTGCACTCGTTTCTGAGCTCGGCGTTTTCGTCACAAATCCGACCGTCAGCCGTGCATGGGTCGCCGGCGGACTCGCAGACGCCGCCCTGACACAAATCCGCGCCAGTGCAGAACAGCCCGTCATGGAAGCAAGGTGTGCCATCGTCTCTGATATTGTCGAGACAGTTCCCCGCACCGTCGCAGGTGTCGGCCGGATTACAATCCGAGTCGAATGGATCGCCGCAGGACAGCCCTGGGTCCAGGAACAGCACGGCGCATTGGCCGGTAAGACACCGATTGACCGTGCACTCGTTGCCGTCATCCGTGCAAGATGTTCCGGGCGGGCTAGGATTATTTTCACAGCATCCGTTGTTGCACGCGTCGGTGGTGCACGGGTTCCCGTCGTTGCAATCACTGGGGGAGCTGCACTGCGGCGTTCCCGTGCACGTGCCGTTGGAGCATTGGTCGTTCGACGTGCATTGATTACCATCGTTACAAGCGCAGCCGTTCGGGTCGTTAGCGGTGCAGTTGTTAGACCCTTCGTTGCAGGACTCC
>JADFIX010000362.1 GCA_022566435.1 Planctomycetota bacterium | reverse complement strand
CGGCTCGGTGACCGTGGCTCGGCTTGTGTTGCGTACGCGCCAGGTCTGCGGCGCGAATACGGTGTCAGCCCCTTCGAAGCGAGCAGTGATCAGACGTTGTGCCCAATCTGCCAGACGCGGTAGGCGTCGATATCGGTCGATCGGCAGGGGCTCCACATAGGCTGAGACGTTGGCGTACTTCCCTTTTGCTTGTTCCAAGAGGGGACCCATCCATGCAGACGAGATTTCGCTACCGATTTTCAGGGAGATCTGCTCGACCGGGAACCGCTCGGCGGGTGGCGAATCCGCCGTCGTTTCCGGCAGTACGAGTATCGGTGCTGAAATAAACCGCCGCATCGCTTCGCGCAATTGTGAAACTGCGGTGCCGATTCTCTTTCGATTCACCCAATGAGGCCCGTCGTCCGCACCGATCTGCCACGAGCGAACGAAACTCGCGAACGGGGCGGCCGCGACGGCGAGATGCTCGTCCCATGCGCTGGGTTGATCGCTAAGCAGTTCGATCAAACTCCGCCGGTAGGGACCGGAACGCTTTACGATCGCCGACGGGGCGCCGAAGAGCACGCCCGTCACCGCGAAGCCTTCCGTCATCAACTCCAAGTACATGCGATCTGTTTCTTTCCGCTGCAGGGGCGTAACTCGATCATCGACGAGCCCGGTCCAAATCGGCAGTTTGACGGATCGGACGAGCTGATTCCGAAGCAGCGCCAGTTCGCTGGCGGCGTCGCTTCGTGCCTGGGGATGAACGACGACACCGAAGGGCCTGGCGTTTGATCGCCGGCTCTCGGGGAGGGAGGCGAGCTTGGCGAATGCGAGTTGCCTCGTCGTGACGATCGCCTCACCGGCAAAAACTTCCAATACGGCCTTGTAGTAACCGGGGACCAAATGATCCACGGAGACCAATGTGGGTTCCACGAACTCGTCTACTGTGATCCGCAGGGGCAGGGCTTGCACCAGTCCCCCGTCCGCCGCACTGATGGAAAGCCGTCCGGTGAGACCGGCATCCTCCGCGTCGGCCAGCACGATTCGAATGTACTGCGGTTCGCCGGGCGTCAGGACATTCCCTTTTGACGACGTAGAAAGCTCCACCCGCGGCAGAGTCCGCACGACAATATCGTCTACCCAAGCGCCGGCATGAACGTCGACGCGAGGAATGTGCCGCGCTTCCGGCACCGACTTTCGCCACTGCGGTTCCTGCAACACCCAAACGGAGAGCCCGATCGATTTTGCCTCGCGCGGCGCGGCCGGGAGCGTCAAAACGAGCGGTATCCAGTCGTCCGGTTCGGATTCGCCGCCGACGTAGCGAGAGCGAGCCATGGTGTGCAGAAGAAGGTCGCCTTGCTTGTCGACGAAGTAGGCACTCACGCACGCCCGGGCATGGCGGAGATTGTGCGGTCGGACGGCGAATTCGATTCGATACTCGCTGTTGGCCCGCACGGGCACATCGGGTCCGATATATTGGTATGCCACATTGCGCCCATTACAATTCAGATACAACGAGGGCGGGGCGGTGGCACCAACCTCAAAATCGAACGAGGCGTTCGCGAAGCCGGGAAACCCTTCGAGACGCAGCGGGAGCCAGTACATCGGGACGTCTTCGAGGTTTCCCATTGCACGTTCGTCGAAATCGAATCGGTGAACGATTCGATCGGAGCTCGACGTGCGGTCGGCGGATCGCTGTGCCCGTGCCGACGGGCAAAGCGACACGACCAGGAGCAGGGTCATGCCCGCACCGCATGCCCGAAGCATCCGTTTCGTCAGCAGTCGCGCCGGCGTGATGGAATACCCGAAAGGATCGAACATATCGCTGAATTATCGGTGACTGCGCCCGTGAACCTTAGCGGTCACCGGGCGACGAGTGGCATTTCCGGCGGAGCGCAACCATCGCGGCAAGTCGTTCGCGGTTAGCGGCCCTTCGGCGCTCATTGCTGTCCGACGAACGAGACCGTACCATGCCCGAATCATGACGACGCTCTTCGATTCTCGGCGATACCTGACCGACTTCGAGTCCGCGCGTACGGGAAATATCCTGACGGACGTACTGGTTATCGGAAGCGGTGTGGCCGGTATTCGCGCCGCGTTGGAAGCGGCCCAGGCGGGTCTCGTCACGCTCATTACCAAGAGAGGTTTTTCTCAGTCCGCCACTTTTCACGCGCAAGGGGGCATTGCGTTCGCCCAGTCATCCGAGGATTCTCCGGAGCGTCACTACGAAGACACTTTGCGCGTCGGATGCGGCATGAATGACCCGGACGCACTGAAGCTCTTGGTGGCGGAGGGACCTGAATGTCTTGAAGAGCTTCTCGCGTGGGGGTTGCCGCTGGATCGCGATAATGGCGGTCTTTCGCTCACCCGGGAAGGCGGCCATTCGATCAATCGCATCGTACACGCCCATGGAGACCAAACCGGCCGAGCGTTGATCGATACGCTCCGCAATCGCGTGTTCAGCTCCCGAGACATTCGCGTCTTTGAGCATTGCTATGTCATCGATCTGATTACCATTGACGGCGCGTGTCTGGGAGCGGTGACCTACCACGCGAAGTACGGCCACCAGCTCGTTTGGGCCAAGCAGACAATCATCGCATCCGGCGGCTGCGGTCAGTTGTGGCGCGAGACCACCAATCCGTCGGTCGCGACGGGAGATGGGCACGCGGCCGCGTTCCGCGCGGGCGCCACGCTTCGGAATATGGAGATGATGCAGTTTCATCCCACGACGTTATACGTGGCCGGTGCCGCACGAGCGCTCATATCGGAGGCCGTTCGCGGAGAGGGAGGTTATCTCATGAGTCGCGCCGGCGTTCGATTCATGCATGACTATCACCCCGACGCCGAGTTGGCCCCGCGCGACATTGTCAGCCGCGCCATACACGCCCACCTGCGGGAGACGCGCACGAACTGCGTCTACCTTGACGTACGACATATCAAGGGGTTCGCGAAACGCTTTCCCCACATTGCCAAGCTGTGCGCCGATTTCGATATCGACATCACGCATGAGGGTATCCCCGTTCGTCCCAGCGCCCATTACATGATCGGTGGGATCCAGGTCGACTTACACGGGCGTACTTCGGTCGATGCGTTACTTTGTGTAGGGGAAGCGGCCTCGACGAACGTTCATGGGGCCAACCGGCTGGCCAGTAACTCGCTGTTGGAGGGCCTGGTATTCGGCAAACGAATCGGTCGCACCGCGGCCGATCGGGCAAGTGAACTCCCGCGCGCGACACCGGCGGCGGACGCGCGGAACAGGAATCCGACGTCGACACGCACGCCGCTTGATCTGCCGGACATCACCCATTCCCTTCGTAGCGTCATGATGCGAAACGTGGGGATCATCCGCATCGAAGAACGGTTGCGGGAAACCTTGGAGATTCTCGACTTTTGGGCGCATTACACTTTAGATAAATCGTTCGACGGGCCGACGGGCTGGGATGTGCAGAATCAACTCACGACCGCCAAAGCGGTCGCACTGGCAGCTTTGGAACGGACCGAATCAATCGGCGTCCATTACCGCGGCGACGCCGAGACGCCGGCGGCTGACGCGACCGCCCCCTACCACGTGACCGTCGTGCGCGATCCCGCGGGCACGGTGGCGAAACGGGTACCGGTTTGAAATCACGGAAATGGTGCGTTCGGAAGGCTCGATCTACGCAAGTCGCTCGCCACGATCACTGCCACGCGTGCGGTCACGCCTCGCCCCAAAGGGGCAGCCACATGGTAGCCCAGGGCAACGCCTCCATGTGGTGAGAAATGCGGGCTAGCGCGGTCGCGACTCAAATAGGGTGCGCCTTGCAAGGTACGATCAAAGCCGTCTCTGAATGATGAATTCGGCGATCGCAGTGAGAGAAGAGCGGGCGTCGCTTGGCGGGAGGATTTCCAGTGCCGATCGCGCCCGGCCGATGTACTCGAGCGCGACGGAAGTCGCGTACGCCAGACTGTCGGTTTCGGCGAGCCAACGAAGAAGACAGTCGCGTCCCGCCGTCGTCTTACCGAGTACTGCGGAACGTAGTGCAGCCGCCGTTTCCGGACCGGCGTTGGCCAAACAGTGAATGGTGGGAAGGGTCAGCTTGCCATCCGAGAAGTCCAACCCAAGCGACTTTCCTACCTCCTGCCGGGCGCCGCGGATGTCCAACATATCGTCGACGATTTGAAAGGCCACGCCGACGGACAGTCCAAATGAACGAAATGAGTCGACGACTTCTGCATCCGCGCCAGCGCAAATGGCACCCAGCTCGCATGCCGTTGCCGTGAGGGCCCCCGTTTTGCGTTTGATAATCTCGAAATAGAGCGACTCACTCAGGTTGGTGTCGCCGCGATGCCGGTTTTGCAACAGCTCACCTTCACACACGGCGTTGGTCGTCGCGCCAATCAAGCGGGCCGCAGTTTGATCCTTCAACGATGAGCACAAGTGATAGGCGTGACTGATTAGATAGTCGCCAAGCAAAACGGCGGCCACATTGCCCTCGACAGAATTGATCGGTTCCTGCCCGCGCCGCTCGTCGGCCTCGTCGAGAACATCGTCGTGAACCAGGGTGGCCACGTGCACCATTTCGATCACGGCGCCAAGGGTATGATGGTTTGAGGAGACACTCCCACAAGTCTTGCCAGCCAGTAGTAGCAGAGCGGGCCGCAACATCTTGCCTCGATAGGCGCGGACGCGATCGCACAGGTCATCCACGAACGGGAAGTCACTTACGAGTTCCTCATCGAAAACTCGCGCCACCTCTCGTAAATCCGAGCGTATCGAACTATACAGGTCCGCCAAGGGGGCGGTGATTCTGCTCATCGCGAAATCCTGGCTCGTGCGTTTTGGCCCAGCACGGTGCGGAACTCACGGCCACACGTCGTACACACCAAGCGCAAATTCTAATCGCCCAGTACACACCCTCCAATTTGTTTCAAAAGTTTTGAAAACTGAGCATCGTCGGAAATGGGGATTCTACCGCCACGGATTTTCCGGCTCTTGCCGTCCGCGCGGCACCGTAGGCGGCAAGGGAACAAGACGGAAATACCATCAAGTGCCTGTGGTGCGTACGAAATCGCCGCTCCTACCCCCGGACTTGCGTTCGAGTTGAATCGGACCGATGCGAATCGCTTTGTCGGCCGATTTGGCCATGTCGTAGATGGTCAGCGATGCGGCCGCCGCACCTGTCAGGGCTTCCATCTCCACACCGGTGCGGGCGGTCGCCTTCGCAATACAAGAAATCGTCAGCCGACCGGGTGCGGTTTTTTCGAAAGATAGGATCACCTGAAGAAAACAAAGAGAAAACAAAGGGGACATTCTCAATCGTGTTCGGCACTCAGATTGCGTATTGCCATGGATGGCGCGGATGAGGGGTGCGGCACGTTTCGCAAGAGC
>JADFIX010000361.1 GCA_022566435.1 Planctomycetota bacterium | reverse complement strand
TCGATCTCCCGGTGACAGCGGACCGAGGTCAAAAACGTCGGTATCGCCCGAGACATCGATACGTCCCTCGAATGTCAACCGCGCCAATCCGATATTTTCAAGCACCGTGGCATCCATTAAGATGTCGTTCGGTTCGAGATCGTTACCCGAGCTAATCGAGCTGCCGTCCGGTGTCGGGCCGCTCGGCGTGAGGTCGTTGCCATCTGACTGACCGTCGTGGTCACTATCGACCACGAGCGGTGACGTGCCCTCCGCGATTTCGCTGCCGTCCCAGGCGCCGTCACCGTCGGTGTCGGGATTGTTCGGGTCGAACCCTAGTGCCTGTTCACACGAATCGGATAGACCGTCGCCGTCCGTGTCAGGATCGCCGCCGGCAAACGGATTTCCGGTATTCCCACAGCCCGTGATGGCCACGAGAGAGAATACCCATAGAGCACGGCGGCGTGATCGTTTCCCGGTACGAGCGAGTTTGAGAGACATTCAACCCCCGTGGCCCGATCGTTCGAAGATCGTTTTCGTGAGAACGGGCGCCGATCAAGGTGGGCGTCTTTGCGGTTCCGTTGCTCCGGCCATACTATCGCGGAAATTCGAGGGCCTGCAAAGGAGATCAACCATGCGCGTGGCGGTGACGGGAGCGACCGGGTTCTTGGGACGATACATCGTCACTCATTTGGCGTCGGAAGGCCATCAATGCCGGTGTTGGTATCGACCGGAGTCCGATCGTGGAGGCTTCGACGCCGAGGGCGAGGAAATCGAGTGGCTCGAAGGTTCTTTGGCGAACGAGGGCTCTATGGTCGCTCTGGCCGATGGAATGGATGCGGTTGTCCACGCGGCACTGGATCGGCCGGGACTCGGCTTTCGGGGTGCCGAGGGTGATGTGACGACATTTGTCGAGGTGAACGTGCTGGGGACGATCCGCCTCATCGAGGCGGCGCGCAAGGCCGACGTCCCGCGCTTCATCTTCATCTCTACATGTGCCGTGCATGAGAAGATTCTGACCGACCGCAAGCTGGACGAAACGCACCCGACTTGGCCCAAATCTCATTATGGAGCGCATAAGGCGGCCATCGAGACGTTCATTCACAGCTACGGTTGGGGAGAAGGATACGACATTTGTTCGCTCCGACCGACCGGAATCTACGGTCCGGCCAGACCCATCAAACGAAGTAAATGGTACGACCTGGTGCACGCGGTCAAGGCCGGGGAGACGATTTCGAGCGCCAAGGGTGGCAAGGAGGTCTACGCCGGCGATGTGGCCAAGGCGGTGGCGATTCTCCTGACCGCCGAGAGTATCGCGGGCGAGGCGTTTAATTGCTACGACATGTACATCGCCGATCAGGATGTGGCGGCAATCGCGCAAGAGGTGACCGGCAGCGCGAGTACGATCGAGTATCTGAATGAGGGGCCCAAGAACCAGATCATCACGAAGAAACTTCGAGATTTAGGCCTGCGTTTCAGCGGCGACGCGGCATTGGAACGGACCGTTCGGGAACTCTTGAAATCGTAGGGTGATGGGTGGCATTGCCAAGCGAAGCGCCGCCATGTGTTCGTGGCGTCAGTATGCCGACGCCCGATTTCGTCGGTCTTGGGCATGGCACCCTCGACCGGGCGGCTCCGATCATATCAGGTGTAACGAAGCACTTGGTTTGACGTGGCGGCTCAATGCCCGACAATGATCTCTCGTACGACTCAACGCGACGTGCGTTACGATTGATCCGGGCGAGCGAAATCGGGAATGTGATGAAATGAATTTACCCGAGGTGTCACCCGAAGGTGCAAAGCGACGCATGGAGCGCCGCGATGCCTATATCTATCTCGATGTGCGTACCGTGCCCGAATTCATCGGCGGGCATCCCCCAGTCGCATTGAACATTCCCGTAGCGTTTCTGAGTCCTGAGACAGGACAAATGGAGGCGAACGAGGACTTTCTTCGAGTCGTTCAGGCGTGCATCCCGAGCGAGACACGGGTCATCGTCGGGTGCAAGTGCGGGCCGCGTTCGGAGATCGCCACGCAAATGCTGCTCGCGGCCGGTTACCGCCATACCGTGAACATGACCGGGGGGTTCAGCGGCGTCCTGGACGAGAACGGACAGGTCC
Organism: Planctomycetota bacterium; assembly: GCA_022566435.1. Taxonomy (GTDB): domain Bacteria; phylum Planctomycetota; class Phycisphaerae; order UBA1845; family UBA1845; genus JADFIX01. Next base: position 3,250 of record JADFIX010000361.1, on the reverse strand, counting down.
TTGAGGAGGGCTGGTCTACGATGGGCTATCCCATCGAGCGAGGCTCCGGCGGTGACCATAGTTTCGATTCGTTGCGTGCGAAGACGGCCGCTCAGGAAGAGCCACCTGCCGTCGAGTGATGCGACGAGTACGTAGGGCGGCTAAGGTTCCGTATCCCGCGTATCGATATCCAGCGGAGCGTGATGGTGCTCTGAGGGGCGCGGCTCGCGAAGGATGCGGTAGTAGCAGAATACCGTCAGCACCGTTACCATACCGATGCATAGCAGCATCAACGTCCATCCACTTGCGTTGAGCCCTTCGTATTGGGCGATCACCGTCACGGCGTTCATTACGCGGCCTCCATTTGGACACCTTCGTCCTCGGCGATTTGTATCGTGCGTTTGATTCGGTTGCGGCAGGCGATGTCCGCAAGGACGTACACGAACAGGAACAGGAGCAGAACGCCGACAAAGACGAAACGGGCGACGTTGGCATCGGCCTCGGCCGAGGCTCGCGCTTCATCGGCCTGCTGATCGAGGCCCTGCAACCATTCCGGCAACGCATCGACGAACTGCGGTACCCCATCTGAGACACCCAAGACGTCGGTCACTTTGGCCTGCAATGCTTTCTGATCGAGTTCGTCGAATCGCGCTGCGATTTCCTCGGCATAAACGTTTCTTGCAGCCGCTTGGCCTTGTATTGTCGGACTCATCTGCTCAAGGCGCTCGGGTCCCTTGGAGTAGCACCACATTGCCAAGATGGTGATGAGAAAGGCCGGCGTGACATACTTGAGAACGAAGACCATAAACGGTGGAATCTGGAAATCCGCGCCGCGATTGGCCTCTTTGATGCCTCTACGCGCCCCGATTACCCATCCGAAAATGAGGACCTGGCCGAGCGCGGCCACAATCATCATGAATTCGCACCAAAAATCGGTAGAACTGAGCGCGGTCAAGTTATGGCTGAAATACATGATCAGACCCGCGCCACATGTTGTAAACAGGGCTAGGATGAGGACGCTCGCCCGCCGTTTCATTCCGAATCCATCCTCGAGGAACGCGATGGCCGGCTGCAACATGCTGATCGAACTTGTGACCGCCGCGAGAAAGAGCAGCCCGAACCACATACCGCCGAAAAACGAACCGAAAGGCATGAAGTGCATGATGGCCGGCATGGTTATGAAGCCCAGCGTAAACGTTCCGCCCGTTGCATTCTCTGGACCAAGAAACAGAAACGCCGTCGGGATGACGATCATACCACCGAGTACGACCTCGCAGAACTCGTTTGTGCTCGAGGCGCTGAGGGATGACAATACGACGTCATCGTCTGGGCGAAGGTAACTGGAATAGCATAGGATCAACCCGAAGCCCACGCTCAAGCTGAAGAAAATCTGCCCCGCCGCACGAAGCCAGACCTCCGGGTCGGCCAGTTTTTCCCACTGGGGGTTCCACATGAAGCCGAGCCCGTGTCCGATGGTTCGATCATCCACAACGGCATCGAGTGTGAGCACGCGAATAAGAATAACAACGGCACAAGCGACGAGCAGCGGCATGGCGATCTTGCAAAAGCTCTCGATGCCCTTGGTGACGCCGCGGTAGATGATGAAGAAATTGGCTAAGAAACAAATGAGCACAAACCACAGCATCGAGCCGCTGAACACGTCGCCGTTGGCGCCCATGCCGAACGTCTCTTGCATGAAGCCGTCCGCCGAACCGACGACCGTGGAAATCTCCTCAGTTCCAGGCGATGCGGCGATGGCCGTAGCGAATCGCTCCGCAAATCCTTGTTGGAAGAACTCGATCGCATAACGAAGGCAGACCGCCTCGATGAACACGTAATACATATAGACGCCCATCGGAATGATTAGCGTAAGCGTGCCGATTCCTTTCGCGGGCGTGCGGCGCCACAACGCATACATGATGCCGGGTGCGTTGTTTTGCCCGTACCGCCCGCCCAGCCGGCCGATCGTCCACTCACACCAGGCGATGGGGATACCCAAGATCAGAAAGCTGATGATGTAGGGGATCATGAAGGCGCCGCCGCCGTTGTTGACGGCCGTGCCCGGAAAACGCAGGAAGTTGCCTAGACCCACAGCGGATCCGGCGACGGCCAGCACGACGCCGAGTTTCGATCCCCAGTTTTCCTTTTTTTGCAGGTCGAGCTGCGGTGTCGTACTCATGATTGCTCGCCCGATCCATCAGCCCGTTGCGAAGCGGTTATCTTTTCACACCTAACACTTCGGCCAAGAGTCGTCTTGAACTCGTACCGCAGGCGTCTTGCCTGCATCGTAACCGCGGCTCGTGCAGGCTGGAAGCCTGCGGTACAAGGGATCTTGCGCTGTCGTGCCAAGCACGCATCGATCGGCCCTTGGAGCGGAATCGCCTTTCCACTACGAGATTCTTTGAGCTTGCCGCCGGTGACGGATCGCAAGCCCGCGCCAGGACTGGACCCGGCGACGATTGTAGCTGCGGTCGGACGCGAAGCAATAGTTGCTTCCCGCTTGTCACTTCGCTATCTTTCCAGACTCGATTACCTTGGATCGGAGCCGCTATGCCGAGTCTCGAAGAACTTGCCACGAATATGGTGAACTGGGTTTGGTCGACGCCCCTGTTTTTCATGCTTCTCGGGTGTGGGCTCATATTCTCGATTATCTCGAAGTTTATACAGGTTCGAATCCTGACGCACGGATACTCTTGTATTCGCGGTGACTACGACCGACCCGAGGACACCGGACACATCAGCCACTTCCAAGCCCTTTGCGCTGCGCTTTCCGCGACGATCGGGTTGGGCAATATCGCGGGCGTGGCGGTGGCCGTCTCGCTCGGCGGTCCCGGCGCGATTTTTTGGATGTGGGTCGTGGGCGTCTTGGGCATGGCGATGAAGTTCATGGAATGTACGTTGGCGGTGATGTATCGCGACGTACGCGACGTGCCCGACCCGAGTGCCCCGGCCGGTATGGAAGCGGACGCCGAGTCGCGCACGCTCGAATACAACGGGGAAGAGCCGCCCGAACCGGGGGCCAAGCCGGTCGCCCGCGGCGAGGTACGCGGCGGCCCCATGTGGTACATGCAGAAGGCCTTGGTCGAACCGCTGCGAAACAGAAAAAACCCTCTGTGGGTGGTCTTCAAGATCCTGGCGGTCTGCTTCGCCATTTCCACGGTTCTCAATTCGTTCGGCGGTGGGAACATGTTCCAGGGTTGGAACGTGTCGGACATGCTGAGTAAGCATTTTGAAGTACCCAGGACGGTGTCAGCCGTCGTGGTTTCGACGC
>JADFIX010000360.1 GCA_022566435.1 Planctomycetota bacterium | reverse complement strand
GTGGCGAGTTCTTCCAACTTGGCAATCAGTTTTTGATCGACTTTGCTGATCATGAGCATCCAGTCGTCTTAGAAACGGATGTTTGGCTGCGTGGTCGGCGGCACCCCCTGCAAGAGTTCGCGCGTCCTGCGAATCTGGTATCGGCGGCGGATCGGTGTGCTCGCCAAAAAAACCACGCCCGTGGCCGGTAGAGGGCACGCGCGTGGAAACGAGATTCGACGTCAGAGGCGCTAACCGCGGCGCCGTTTGACGGGTTTCTTTTTCGTAGTCTTTTTGAAGTATTCGTCGCCGAACTTCTTTTGGAAGCGGTCCACTCGACCAAGGGCGTCCACCATCTTCTGGGTACCCGTAAAGAACGGGTGGCACGAAGAGCAAATCTCCACTTTGATTTCGGGATTCGTACTCCGCGTTTCCCAAGTCGAGCCACAACCGCACTTGACCACGGCCTTCACGTATTTCGGATGAATGTCTTTTTTCATTGTAAGTTCACCTCGCTGCATTTCTGATCGAGTATCGAGCCGCACATTGTAGCCCGCTAGGGCGATTCTGGCAACCCGTCCGTGCGCCGAATACCTGATGCGGGACGATACCGGTGGCGGACTGGTCCCCGAGCGACATCGGTAGACGTCGGTTTGCCCGGGAATCGCGCCGCACCAGCAAACGCGGTCGGGCATATCGCAAAGTACCGTAGGCGACCGAAACCGGCGTTCTAGAAGGGCTAGCCGGGTACTTGCGCCCGCTCAGGTAGTTTCGGCGGCCTGGTTTCGCTCGCGACGCCACCACCAGCAGAGCGACAAAACGGCGAAAAGCACATCCGCGTGTTCGGCACGCCGGCTTAGGTGCTGGTCATAGATGCGTTGAATGGCATCGTAAGAGAGCAGGCCGATCGACTGCACGGTTGCGCGATCGACCGTGTCGTGAAACAGGTCTCGGAGCCGATCGCGGAGAAATTCGCCGATCGGCAGCTCGAAGCCTTGCTTGGGGCGGTCCAGGACGGGGTCGGGAAGGCGGCCTCGGTACGCCTCGACGAGTGCGCGTTTCCGCCTTCCTCGGTGGATTTTGGCCGACGACGGCAGGGAAAGCGCCATCCGCACCATGGCTGGATCGAGGAAGGGCACCCGAATTTCCAACGAGTGCATCATTCCCGCGAGGTCTACTTTGTGAAGCATATCCGCGGGAAGTTGATAAAGCAGGTCGTAAGCCAGGACTCTCGCAATCGGGTCGCGCTTGTCCGCAAGCGATTCGGTTAAGGCTTCCGCCCGATTGAGGGCGGTTCGATCGGCCTCGATGCTCCGTTCGGACGGCACGAGTAGGTCGGAAGCTTCGGGCGCCAGGATTCGCGACCACGCGATATGGCGAGCCAATGCGTTGGTGTCGCCGGTGCGAAGCAGTTTTTGAATTTGGCGGACACGGTTCCCGACTTGAGATGACTTCGATGAGCCAAACAACCTGACCGACGGTTCGATCAGGTATTCTCTGACGATTCGAGGAATCGCCCGGTAGGTATGAAACGCGTTGTGACCCAGGTAGCGCCAATAGCCGCCGAACAATTCGTCGGCGCCGTCTCCGCTGAGTGCGACGGTCACCGAACGGGCGGCAAATTCCGAAACAAGCGCCGTCGGAATAATGGATGCGTCGCCGACCGGCTCCCCGAGATGATCGAGCAAGCGAGGGATCGCCTCCACGGCGTCGTCTTCGGTGATCACGATTTCGTTGTGTTCCGTACCGAACCGATCCGCGACCATCCTGGCGTATACCGATTCGTCGTACGATGCTTGCCCCGCGTATCCGACGCAGAACGTCTTAATCCGCCCTCCTAGCGCCTCTGAAAGGTGGGCCACGATGATGGAGGAGTCCAGCCCGCCGGATAAGAAGGCCCCGATCGGAACGTCCGATACGCAGCGAGCGGCGACGGCCTCCGCCATCGTTCTTCGAAGAGCGGAGGAAGTGTGACCCGGCGCCGTGGCACCGGGATCATCCTGCCCGGCGAGTGGGTCAAAATAGCGAGTCGGTTCGCCGAGCCCGCGACGATCGAAGACAAGCGAATGGCCGGGCGCCAATCGGCGGACGTTCTTGTAGATGGTGGTCGGTTGTCCGATGAAACCGAACTGCACATGATCGACAAGCGCCTGCGGATCGATCTCTCGGTCGCAGAGGCCCAACGCGGCAATCGCGCGAACTTCGCTAGCCCAAAGCAATTCTCGCTCTTGGCGACAGTAGAAGAGGGGTTTGATGCCGAACCGATCGCGCGACAGAAATCCGCTTTGCGTTTGGGAATCGTAGAAGGCGAGGGCCCACATCCCGTTGAACCGATGAACCGCATCGGGCCCCCATTTGATACACGCATGAAGCACGACCTCCGTATCGCAATGGGAGACGAAGGGTATGCCGTCACCAATGAGTTCACGCCGCAGGTCCCGGAAATTGTAGATTTCGCCGTTGAAGACTAATGCGAAGCGCTTGTCCCGGTCGACCATGGGTTGGCGACCCTGCGCGGTTGGATCTTGAACGGCCAATCGCACCGCGCCAAGGCCCACGGTGAATTCCGACGCGATGTGCCCCCATGTACCGACATCGTCCGGGCCGCGGTGCCGCATGGCCTGACAGCTACGATGCAGTCGTTGTTTTTGAACCGGCTGTCCGTCGAACGAAATGATCCCGCAAATACCGCACATGTAGCGGCCTAGGAACCCTCTTCTTGCGCGGTCAGCGCGGGCAGGGCGCGTCTTTTGGCCAACTCGTCGATGACCCACGTGTCCGTCGGATCGACCTGATAGGCCTGTTGCAGGTGGTAGACTCCTGCCTCGTCGTTCTCGTGGGAAAAGAGAAAAACGGCGAAGGTTCTATGGGCTTTCGCATTTCGCGGCTCAACCGCGACCGCCTGACGATAGCGAAGTAGGGCGTTATCGAGTTGACCCCGCTCCTCCAATTCGGCGGCGAGCAACATGTACTGCTTGGCGGATGGACCGAGGAACTCGGCGGCCCATTCGGCCCGCGCCAGCGCTTCGTCAAACTGTCCTCTTAGTTTGAGCGCGACCCGTTGCCCTTCAAGAGATGCTTGATGGGCGGGACAGGTGTCGATGGCTTCGGTGTAGTAGGCCAGCGCGGCATCGAGTTCCCGCATCGCGGCGGCGTGGTTCATCCGGGCGAATCTGTCCTTTGCGACCATCACGCTACACGCGCCGAGGTCGTGCAGGTTGTCGGCCTCACGGGGTCTCTTGGACCGCGCCTGCAGGAAATACGACCGCGCGGGGCCGTAGCTTTCACCGACCATCAGTTGTTGACCTTCGCGGCGCAATTGGTGGTAACTCGGTCCGCAGCCCGGAACCAGAAGTGCGGTAAGCACGACGAGGATGGTCCGGTGTACGAATCGTGTGGTCTTGGGATTCGGGTTCATGACGGTTTCCTCCATGAATTCTCGCCGCTTTCAGTTTCGCCACCCGCGAAGTAGAATTCTCGCAGGTCTTCCGAGGTTCTTTCAGTCTCGTGCGCCATGGCCTCACGCTTTGTTATTCTACATCACGTTGTCGCCGGTGGCGAGCATTGGGATCTGATGCTCGAACACGGCGGCGTCCTGCTCACGTGGCAACTCGCCCGCGAACCGATCGACGCTGCGAGTCTCCCGATACCTGCGAAACGCATTGCGGACCATCGAATGGCCTACCTAGAGTACGAAGGTCCCATCAGCAAAGGTCGCGGACAAGTCGTTCGCGTGGATCACGGCATTGTGAATTATGTACGTTTCACAGAACGATGCTGTTCGGTCGAACTACTAGGCCTACGCCTGAGCGGGCGTTTTTGCCTTGTCGAGGAGGGTGGAGCGTGGTCACTGCGAACGGTGGAATATCGCGATACAACTTGACAATTCTCCGCAGAGATCAGGTGCTTTCTATTCGAACAACGCCCCTATCGTCGCGCTTAGCGAACGCTGCGAGATTACGACCTGCCCCCAGTGCGACTCATTAGGCGGCCGAGTCTTGCGGCGCAGGCACGTCGTGCGAGGGTGCCGGCGACGGTAACGAGATCGACGACGCTTGCCAGGGTGTGCCCGTAGCGTCCCCTCGGGGGCTCGTCATGGCCTTGCTGACGGGTATCTCGATCAAGTTTGGCTTTCCATTGGTCCATCCTGCGACTAGTGGATCGTGATTTGAAGGGTGGCTTGGGCAGGCGATAGTTTCCCTAGTTTCTCTGCGCAATCTCGACTGCATGTCACATGGCCATCCCTTGGCGCACGTCCACAAGAACCTTCGGCGCCATCGGAGAATTCCTCTTGACAGCTTTTCTGGTCTGGTCAAATCGGTGCGGTCGCCAGCCTCAGTCTCGCTACCGCTCGGCTTCAGCCTTCCCCCTCATTCCTTCAGACTCCCTACTCGGTCGTCATCAGCCTATTCGGTAGCACCAATCGGTCGCCTTCAGTCGCTAGTCGCTACGTCGCTCTTCCTTCACGCTCCCGATTCGGATGCGATGATACGGAAAGCATACTGCCAGGACACATAAGTCCTCTTGTTGGCAACGAGTACGGAATGAACGGCAGAAACAGCCGCATACTCGCCGGTTTAAGCCTGCCACCTTGTTGATACGTAAATATTGCGCCCATGGCCCGGTAAGACCAACGCTGATCCGAGAGTATCGACAAAGCCCAAAGGCGATTATTTTGAGCAGCCTCATTGTCACTCTTCTTTTTTTGTTCCTTGTTCGCCGGAAGCGTCCGCCGGGGCGGGGAATTTTTCTTGCAGCTTGCGGATGGTCCACGCGTTAGCCATCTCAAAGAACGCCCGCATTCTCGTAGCCTCTTCGTCCGTGCCGTAACCGAGACCGATGACCCGGAGTCTTGTGCGCTTAGGGCCAAGCGCATCGAAATACATTACCGACCATGTACCCTTGATCGCGCTCTTGAACGGGAAGTTCGCCGGCGGCTTGGTAGCTCTTAGCGAGAGCATTCGCTTCGGATCGAAACTGAGAATCGTGTTTTCGATCGTATTCGGATCGCCGATCGCACCGTCGGCGTGATAGTTGGTGCGCATCTTCCCGTTCACACGCAGGTCGATCTCGGCGTGCGGCACCATCCAGGATTCAAGGCCTTTCTTGGTCGTAAACGCCGCCCACACCTGATCCACGGATGCCCGAATGATTCCCTCATGTACCAACGGCGGCTGCTCCGCAATCACACCGGCAGTCCAACCGCACAAGGCCGATATGGCCAAGAGTGTGTTACGTGGCATCATCGTGCACGTCCTTTCGTTGTGATCGCGAACCCCTTCGAGCTAGCCCCGCCGCGGTCTGTCGTCGATCCGCTTCTTCAGCCAGGCACGGCGGGTTCTACCGGCGAAAAGCGGAATTCTACTCGA
>JADFIX010000359.1:4674-5353 GCA_022566435.1 Planctomycetota bacterium | reverse complement strand
ACCTTCGTGTCGCCAGCCCCACCGAAAGCAAGCCGAATTCCCAATGACGACCATCGCCCCGCCAGTCCATCCCGCTACCCGCCGTTCTCGGGCACTTTCAGTGGCCGCGCTCTTGACCGCTTGCGCGATCGTGCCGCTGGTCTTTGTCGGTGCCGGCGTGACAAGCACCGACTCGGGCATGGCCTACGAAGATTGGCCGACTTCCGCCGGACATTTGGTCAACCCGCCGAGTTGGTGGCAGGCGGACGATACGCGCTGGGAGCACGGCCACCGCCTTCTTGGTTGGGCGGTGGGTACGCTGGCGATCATGGTGGCCGTCTTGTCATGGTCGTCGGGTGGCGTCGTTCGGCTAGCGGGCGCCGGTCTCCTCGTGGCCATTATCATTCAAGGGGTTTCGGGCGGACTACGCGTGTGGGAAGTCTCGACGACGCTAGCTTTGGTACATGGTATCTGGGGGCAACTCTGCTTTTGTCTGGCTTTCACGCTTGCGCTCATCACCTCGAAGAAGTGGCATTCAACCGAAAATCGCCGTAGCTTTCCCTCGGCCCGCTCCCTCCAGCGGCTTTGCGTATGCGGGAGCATCGGTGTCTTCATTCAGCTCATTCTTGGTGCGGCGTTGCGTCATTTCGACTCAGCGGCGGCATTGGACGGTCATCTGCTTGGGGCCGTTCTTATTACG
>JADFIX010000359.1:0-4664 GCA_022566435.1 Planctomycetota bacterium | reverse complement strand
ATTGCCGGATGGATCGCCACGCGGGTCGTCGGTCAGTTTTCTGCCGACCATCTTCTGGGGCTATTGGGGCGAGTGGTGGCGATTCTGTTGATCATCCAGCTTCTGTTGGGCGGTTTGGCGTTTTTTGCCACCCGAATGAAACAAGGCCCGTCGCTTCTAGCGACGTTTGCCCCTTCCGCACATGTGGTTATCGGGGCGCTGCTATTGGCGTGCCTCGTGTCACTGACAGTTGTTTCGTATAAAGGTTTGTCGGAACCAAAAAAGCAGGATGGACCGCGGCTGCAGAATGAATCGGTGTTGGCATGAGCGATACTCTCGACATTCCGGAAGCGGCTTCCCCCGTTTCGCCGTCCGATGCGTTAGCGCCTACAGCGCGTCTGCTTGCCTACTTCGAGCTGACCAAGCCGCGAATCGCGAGCCTCGTGCTCGTGGCGACGGCGATCGGGTTTTTCCTCGCCCTTCCCGCTTCGCCGGGCGTATCGATGATCCCGCTTCTTATTCACACGCTGGCGGCGACGGCGATGGTGGCGGCGGGTGCCAATGCGGTCAACCAGTTTGCAGAAGCCGAACTCGACGCAAAGATGGAACGAACTCGAAATCGGCCCATCCCCTCCGGACGTCTGACGCCGATTGAAGTCGGCGTATTCGGTTTGTGCCTCGCGGTTTTCGGTGTGGCTTACTTGGCGCTGGCGGTGAATACATTGGCCGCTTCCATCGCAGCGGTCACGTTTTGTACTTATGCCTTCGTCTACACGCCGCTCAAGAGGGTGACTTCGTTGTGCGTGTTCGTCGGAGCGATTCCCGGTGCGTTGCCGCCGGTGATCGGATGGGCCGGGGCATCGGGAAGTGTGACGATTGGCGGTTGGCTGCTCTTCGCCATCGTTTTCTTCTGGCAGCTTCCGCACTTTGTGGCCATTGCCTGGCTTTATCAAGATGACTACCGCCGAGCCGGATATCCCATGCTTCCGGTCATTGATAAAGAGGGTACGCGGACCAACCTGCACATGATCACGCACACCGTGGGTCTGATCGTTGTGAGCCTCTTGCCGGCGATGGCGTCCATCGCCGGACCGACCTACGCTGTGGCGGCGATGATCCTCGGCGTGGTGTTTCTGGGCGTGGGCATCGCGTTTGTGGTGCGCAAAACGCAAAAAATCGCCCGGCTCCATTTGTTGACGTCCATCATTTACTTGCCTTGTCTGCTGGTCATCATGACGCTCGACAAGGTGTAGCCGTCGAATGCAACCTGCGCACAGGGGCGTTTTGAACTCGACCAGCGATCGTGATTTCCACCATGCCCCCCGAATCCGCCATCGAAATCGCATCTGTCAGCCACTCTTACGGCGATCGTAGGGCGCTCGACAAAGTCTCCATGCAAGTGCCCAGCGGTCGCATCTGTGGGTTGCTGGGCCCTAACGGTGGCGGCAAGACCACGCTGTTCAAGATTCTCACGACCTTGATCGCCCCGACATCGGGAACGGCGTATGTCGGCGGCTGCCACATTGTCGAGCGACAACGCGAAGTGCGTAGGAAGATCGGCGTCGTTTTTCAAACTAGCAGCCTGGACCGACATCTGACCGCCACGGAGAACCTGATCCACCAGGGCCATCTCTACGGGCTGCGGGGGAAGGAGTTGCAGCGACGAGCGGCGCTCTTGCTCGAACTCTTCGGCCTTGGCGACCGATCTCACGATCGAGTCGCAATCTTCTCGGGTGGAATGCAACGTCGACTGGAACTCGCAAAGGCACTTCTCCATCAGCCGGAAATACTTATTCTCGACGAACCGAGTACCGGATTGGATCCGGCGGCCCGGCGAACACTGATGGACCACCTACACGAGCTACGCGAAGAAAGCGGCATCACCACATTGATCACCACGCACCTGATGGAGGAGGCCGACCGCTGTGATCTTGTCGCCATTCTCGATAACGGGAGGCTGGTGGGGATGGATTCGCCCACGGCGTTAAAACGTACGATCGGCGGTGAAGTACTGACGATTTCGACGGCGAATCCAATTAAACTCGTCGAACAGATAAAGGATCGATTCGAAATCACGGCCTCTATCGTCGACGGCCAAGTCCGCATCGAACGTGAGCAGGGTCACGCGATGGTCGGCGACATCATGGACGCGTTTGGCGAAAAAATCGAGAGCATCACCGTGGGCAAACCGACACTGGAAGACGTGTTCTTCAGTCTGACCGGGCACCAGCTCGGCAACAAATCGACCGTTGGGCTGGCGCAGGCAGAGACGATGCGATGAGCAAGACATCGGCGAAGGCATCTATTTCCACCACTCTCTTGGCAGGAATATCCCTGTGGCGGAGGGACGTGATCCGATTTCTGCGACAGCGGAGCCGCGTCGTGGGCGCACTCGGAACGCCGATTATCTTCTGGGTATTGTTGGGGTCGGGGCTGGGGAAATCGTTCCGCGCCTCCGGCGGGGCGGACGGCGTCAGCTATTCGGAGTATTCTTTTCCCGGTACGGTGATTCTGATTGTGCTGTTCACCGCAATCTTCGCAACCATCTCGATCATCGAAGACCGGCGAGAAGGATTCTTGCAAGGCGTGCTCGTCGCACCGGTCGGCCGATCGGCCATCGTATTCGGGAAAATACTCGGCAGCTCGACCCTGGCGGTCGCCCAGGCCCTGCTCTTCATGGTAGCGATGCCGCTTGCGGGAATGACTATCACACTCTCGGCCGTTTTTCTCAGCTTCGCCACGCTAATCATCGTGTCCGTCGGGCTCAGTGCGCTGGGGTTCGTCATCGCCTGGCGAATGCAGTCGACGCAGGGCTTCCACGCGATCATGAACCTCTTTCTGATTCCCATGTGGTTGCTGTCGGGCGCGATTTTTCCGGTGTCGGGGGCGGCCGGCTGGCTGGGCTGGATCATGAAGGTCAACCCACTAACATATGGCGTCGCGGCAATGCGATACGCCCTGTACGGCGGGTCGGTGGATCGAATCGGCGATGTGCCGAGCTGGTCGGTCTCGCTTGCCGTGACGTCGGGTTTCGCCGTCGCGATGGTGACCCTATCCGCATGGGTAGTGGATCGAAGAAACTGACAGGATACTAAATGGCTACCACCAAAGATGCTGCAATGGCGCAATCGGCTTCCGCACTAGAGGAGTCAACTTCGACCGATGCCGGTGCGCCAGAAAACGAGTCCGTGAACTGGTTTCTATGGGTCTCCCTGGCGGTTGTACTGGCCGGCTCCGCGTTCCTCTGGGGGTGGTCCGGCGGTCCAAAGACAACTCGGGATGACGGCACACCGCTCCCGATTGGGGCGGCCGTGCCGAGTTTTTCGCTGACCGAATGTCAAGGCGAAACCATCACTCGCGAGAGCCTGCTCGGCAACGTGTGGGTGGCGGATTTTATCTTCAGCCGCTGCCCCGGCCCCTGCCCCAAGCTCAGCGCGCGTATGCGGGCCCTCCAACTGTCGCTTGCGGACGGACCGGAAAATGTCAGGTTGGTTTCGTTCACTCTCGATCCTAAGACGGATACTCCGGCCACGCTACGGACTTATGCCAAGCGATTCAAAGCCGACCCGTCGCGCTGGTTATTCCTGACAGGCACGGACGAAGACGAGATCTACCGCCTGGCGACCGAGGGCTTCTTTCAGACCGCAATCCCTCCGTCGAAGGACGAGACCATCATCCACAGCAATTACTTCGTCATTGTGGATAAATTGGGTCGAATACGCAGCGCGCACGATGGGCTCGATCCGAAGTCCACGAAACGCATCCTGCACGACATCGAACGACTACTTGTCGAAACTGAGACGTCATGATCGAGCTCAGTGACCTACCGGCGGTCAACGCCACTCTGAATTCGATCAGTTTGGTCTTCCTGCTGGTCGGCTACCATGCGATCAAGCGCGGCAACGTCGTGCGCCACCGCCGATGCATGGTCACCGCCTTTAGCGTGTCCGCTCTCTTTCTCGCTAGCTACCTGACCTATCGCTTTCTCGGGCAGGAGAAGCGTTTCGGTGGTACGGGGTTGATCCGGCCGGTGTACTTCTTCATTCTCATCACGCACGTGACACTGGCCGCGACGGTGCCCTTTCTGGCCGGAATAACCCTGTGGAGGGCGATCCGCGGGCAATTCGTTCGGCATCGGCGTATCGCCCGGTGGACTTTCCCGATTTGGGTCTATGTTTCGATCACCGGTGTCATGGTCTACGTGATGCTGTTCGTCATCTGGCGCCCTGCCGGCTCGTAGAACACTGGTACTCCCCAGGGTGGGGGCTTCGGCCACTACTATTGCTTGTGATTGATCTTGGTCGCACGCACAATCTGCGCCTCGTAGGCGTTCGCGGTTCGCCCCTGTTGTTCGTGTGCGCTCGATCTTCGCCCCAAAGAAACTATGAAAGCCGGGTCGCCTTGACACATGTTCGGGATCGATTGTCCCATGTGTCGACGGGCTGATCGCCTGGATCGCCCAAGTGTTCTAGTAGGAGACCCGGCAATGAAGATTCTAGCGATTGATCTTGGAAAAATGAAGAGCGTGGCGTGTGATTACGAGAGCGAGACGGCGGCGCACAGCTTCGAGACGGCGCGTACGGAGCCGGCGATTCTGGAGGATCTATTCCGACGGCATCAACCCGATCGCGTGGTGATCGAAGTCGGCCCGGCTGCGGGCAGGGTCACGGACCTGGCGGCGCGGA
>JADFIX010000358.1 GCA_022566435.1 Planctomycetota bacterium | reverse complement strand
CATTGGGACCTCGGCGTAGAGCTAGATATCATCGATTTTGAGCGAGGAGCAAAGCTCTCCGGCTCGCGCTTCTTCGTGCTAAAGGGGAAAGGGGCAAGGCTTCAGCGCGCGATCATCTCCTGGATGCTAGACCTGCATACGCAAGAGCACGGGTATAGCGAGCTATACCTGCCATACCTCGTAAGCAGCGTTACCGCCACCAGCAGCAGCCAGTTGCCCAAATACGCCGACACCATGTATCACGACGATGAGGACGACCTCTGGCTCGTGCCAACGGCGGAGGTGCCGATAACGAGCATGCACCGCGACGAGATACTGCCGCCCGGAACGCTGCCTCATCCGCGTCCAAGACTTCCAGGCCACCAGGGTCATGCCCGGCAACCGCGGCTTCGCCACAAACCAAATGGAGCGAGGCCCGCTTCTTCTTTCCGGCTTCGGTCAGGATCAGTATGCCATCAGGAAAACAGAACGTGGCGAGTGTGATCTTGCCCGGCGGTTTCGAACCACGCCTTTTCCAGCGAAATCGCCCGGCCACCATGAGGTGAAACACGAGGAACAAGTCGTCCGCAAGAGAAAGGACCACCCGCTTACCGAGGCGGCGCACATCAAGCACGGTCTTGCCCGCAGCTTCCTCGATGGGCGGCTCCACGGTGCGAAGAACAAACGGGCTGACAATCTCTAAGCTTTCGAGAACCTCTCCCTGGATACGTTCACGCAAAGCCTCGACGTAAACGACGATGTCCGGTAGCTCCGGCATGGTGGGATCTCATGATACGTCTCACTATGTCCGTATCAACGCTGTTATTGGAAAACACATTGGAGGATGCTCCGCCGGGCAATACATCGTGAGCTGTCAGTTGTCAGTTGTCAGGATATTCGCGGCAGGCCATCGCCCTGCCCTTCACCATTACACAAACGGGTCGTGCAGGATCGGTTGCCCGCAGTACATGCATGCTGGAAAGCGCTGCGAGATTTTTCGACCGCACTTGGGGCAGGCGACGACCGGCTTGCGGACCTTGCCGTCGAGTTTGCCGTCGGACAGATCGATGTCGTTGATCCGCTCGATGAGCTGTACATCGTCCAGACCGAACTTGTCGCGCATGATCGTCCACATCGCCTCGCAGGCAAGCATCGCCTTGTCCAGCCTCGCCTCCAGGATACTGACGTCGGTCTGCGCGCGCCTGGCGTCGCCGGTGGCACGGGCGGCTTCGGCTTGACCGCCGTACATGTGGGAGAAAACTCTAGGCATCATCGCCTCCTATTCTAGTCAGAACCCAAAGTCCAAATTCATCCTTTATTTCACAGCGAAAACGGCAGGTCGACCAACACGCCCTCCGTCGTGCCGTCCTCCCACGAAACACCGAGCCGGCCGCCGACGGCGCCCGACGCCGTCTTGACGTAGCCCAGCCCGATCAGTCCCGCCTTCGCCGGTGAATGACACGCGCTCGTCAATTTCCCCACGACCTTGGCGTCGGCGTTCAACAGGTCGGCCGGCGCCTTTGGACAGTCCGATCCGGCGATCTCCAGACCCATGAGGCGACGGGCGACGACCTGTCTCGATCGCATTCGCTCGACGACCTCTTGTCCCAAATAGCACCCCTTGGTTTCGCTGACCGCCTTTTCCATCAACCCCGTTTCCGCCGGCAGGTATTCGTCGGTGATCTCACGCAGCGACCAAGGAATGCCGGCCTCGATGCGCCGAACCTGCACCGCATCATCTCCCACGGGAACGGCGTGTGGCGACTGGGATTCGTCCGTCAAAGACCTCCAACACTCGACCGCGTGCTCTGCGGGCACAAACAACTCGAGAGCGAACGGGCCGCAGAAGTCGTGTCGCAGCAGCGGCACCTCAACGTCGCTAAACCGGATGTCGGTCATACCCAGAAACGGAAGATTCGCCGCCGTCGTCACACCGAACCGGGAAACGAGTTCGGCTGTGCCTGAGCCAACGAGCCCGAACCGAACCCATTCGTCGCTACGATCGGCCACTTTCACGTCTTCCATGATGGTGTACTTGTCGAAGTGCTGCATCGCGATGCCGAGGAATCGCCGATCGAGATCGATCCAGATCGAATCCGCCCGAACCATGATGTTCAGATCGAAGAGAATGCGTCCCTTGAGATTCAGGGTGAAGGCGTAGTTCCCGTCGCCCGAAGACAGCGGCTTGACCTGATTCGTGGTGAGGTTGTGCAGCCACGGACCCCGGTCCGACCCCGTGATTTCCAGCAGTCCCCGATACGATCGGTCCACGATCGCCGGACCGTCCGCCAGGGCATCATATTCCCGCTCGATTGCCCCGAATCGTCCGACGCCCGGCCGATCATATTCCGCGGTCGGCTGGGATCCCGATTCCAGCAATTGATCTACGAATTGCAGCCAAAGAGACATAGCTCACCTTATGTTTGTTTTCGTGACACGACATCCCACTCTTGCGGTTAGAGGATACCCTTGCATGGCAACGGGGGCAATACGATCGCGAAGCCGAACCGCGCCGAAACCGTCATTCCCTACCCGCCATGCGTCAACTCTTCGAGCCGACGACCGACCGCCGCTTCTTGAAGCGATAGTTCGCGCCGCAGCTCCGGTAGGGTGAGTTGCTCTTGATCCAAACGCCGTGCGGTGGCGACAAGCGCCTCGGCAAGTTTCGCGAGTTCCGCGGCCATGCCCGGTATCGGAGGATCGGTTCGCAAGACCCATCGGTCGGCCCGACGTTCCAGGTGAACTTCGATCAACGGCACACGATCGGCGACTTGAATGACCACAACCGCGGCGTCTTCGGAAACTCGCTCTGTCAAAAGCTTGACATCCGCTGAGAAAACGCCGATCGCGTTTCGTGTGCCGGACCGATCGAACATACGGGCCGTCGCAGGTCCGAAACGGCGTGTGACCGCCCCTTGCAAGACATCATTGCCCCGATCCAATCGATCGACGGCATGGATCAAATCGATCACATAGCGCCGCTGCTCGGGAAGGAGATAAGACCCCAATTGATCGAAACGCCCGGCAGCGCGGTGGGCACGAAGCAATCTCAGCGTATCAATCGGTGAGAGGTTCTTCGTTGCGAGGGCGGCGGCCTCCCCGTGGCGATCGTCCCCGGGATCGTCCCGATGACAGGCGAGGGATGAGACAAAGAGAATCGTCGCCACATAAGGCAATATGACGCGCTGACACCCATGAACGGTCATTGCCGATCGCCTTTTTTTTGGCAGGCACGGTTCAGGAGGCGTACTTGGGTACGGGAATGCGTTTCGTTCCGGATCGGGCGGTATTGCCGTACTCATCCTTGAACTGAGTGATAATCTCGATCTCATGACCCGGAATATCTTTCCTGGCCCAGCGCAGGTATAGAAAATACCCGTCCCCTAGCTGGCCGGGCTTGGCGATGGTATGCACCTTACTCGTGGGATAATGCCAGTCGCTCACGAGTGTTCGCGTGGCCTCGCCCCGATCGTCACGGCCGATCATATACATTTCGATATGAAACATGCCGTCACGATGCACGCCATGTGCGTCGCCCGCATCGAGAAAAACGCGATATCGAATGCCCTCCGGGTCTCGGTCCCCTGCGGCGTCCAGATTCAGCCAAGGCCGGCGTTCGTACAGGCAGCGCACATGACGAATGACCCCGTCGGTTTTCCACGACGGCGCCGTCTTCTGCGCCCTCCCGGCAGAACCCGAACTCACGCATCCGGTCGCGACAACCAACAGCCACATCGCGATCCAGGCCGAAGCGGAACACATCACATTCACGATCGATTTTCGCGCGTTCATCGATTGCCCTCGCGGATTCTCCTACGGTTGACTTAACTGTCCCGACTCGCGATTTTCGGGCCGTACACGGGACGTCGTTTCGTCGTCTCCGTGTGCGAGCGGCGAATGGCCGGTCCGTAGACTTTCGGTCTCGGACCGAACTGATCACGTCGCTCGGGGCGAGTGTGCTCTTTTATCCACGACGGCGACCGCATCTCGTCCGCCGGCCCCATGCCGGCGTCCTCCGGCAGAATCCGCAGGCCTTGCATCAGGCGATTCTTGCGAATCCAGGGCGTCAATTCGTATCGATCCGTTTGGTCCTTCGAGACTCTGCGCAGGTCGGCATCGTTTCGAACGATGTCCACGGTCATGACGATCAGCATTTCCGCCCGCTGCTCGG
This sequence comes from Planctomycetota bacterium, assembly GCA_022566435.1. Taxonomy (GTDB): domain Bacteria; phylum Planctomycetota; class Phycisphaerae; order UBA1845; family UBA1845; genus JADFIX01. The sequence goes on along the minus strand of JADFIX010000358.1, from coordinate 1,204 downwards.
ACACGCTGGTAGACCGGAACAGCCAACCGATAAACGGTAGATCGCCGAGAATCGGCACCTTGTTTTCGCTTTCGGTCTTTCTAGTTTGGATCAAGCCCCCGATGATCACGGTTTCGCCATCGCGCATCGTCACATTCGTCTCCACCGTACGCGTCTGAAAAACCGGCGAGGAAACACCCTCGGTCAGTTGTACGGTTTCGCCAGCGATTTGCGATATTTCCTGCACGAGGTCGATCGTCACATATCCGTCGGGGCTGATGTGGGGGGTCGCCGTCAGGATGATACCCACGTCTTCCCGACCGATGGTCGACTGCGTCTGACCCGTATCGTTCAGTCGCGTGGACTCTACGATCGGTACCTGGTCGGCGATCGTGATGTTTCCTTCATCTCCGTTTCGCACCAGGAGGATCGGTCGCGACAAGACTTCCGTCTTGCTGTTCTGCTGTATCGCGTGAAAAAGAAAACTGAAGTCCTCGCCGGTCACCGTAAAGTTGAGCCCTCCCAGCCCCAAACCCGACGCGCCCAAGTCAGTCCCCAGCACGACATCGAAGTCGCTTCCCTGGATCACGCCGTTGGGCCCGAGCACGGCGCTGTCGGAGAAGTTGAGTTGCTGACCGGCAATTTCGACGCCCAGTTCGATACTGTCATTCAGGAGCACTTCCGCGATGAGCATTTGAATCATGACCTGCGGCTCGGGCCTGTCCAATTGTTCGACCATCTCCATCGTCCGCCGGTACTCATGCTTGCTCGTCCCAATGATCAGGCTGCTGCTTCCGCTTTCCTCGTCGCCGACAGCCTCGACGGTCACCTGGCGATCCATCCGAAGCATACGCGACTCGTCGTCATCGCCCTCACCAAGAACCGAAAGCTCCTGCGTGTAGAAACTCTCCATGGCGTTGGCGATTTCCTGTGCGTCACGAAACTTCGCGTGATAGACCTCCGTCACCCGCTCCTCCGCCTCTTGCGCGTCCAGCGTGTACACGAGTTTTTCAACCATACGCAGATCCACCTCGGCCCCGGCGGCGATCAGTGTGTTCGTGCGCGGATCAGCCGAAAGACGCAATTCCTGCCCCACGCGGGCAAAATCCAGGCCGTCAAACTCGGAACCAAACATCAACTGCGTGGTCGCCTCGCCCTCGTCCCCACCGCCTTCGATTCGGAAAATCTCCTTCAGTTGATCGACCATGGCTTCGGCATCGCTGTT
>JADFIX010000357.1 GCA_022566435.1 Planctomycetota bacterium | reverse complement strand
AGACCAACCGGCAACTGGACGACCGCCGGCGCTTCACCGAGGCGGTCCTGGAAGGGGTATCGGCCGGGGTCATCGGCCTCGACCAGGCCGGCCGCATCAATCTGCCCAATCAGTCGGCCTCCACCCTGTTGGCGCTGGACCTGGACCGGATGATCGGCCGCATGCTGCCCAAGGCGGTGCCGGAGATGGCGGGGCTGGTCGAGAAGGCCAGGGAGCAGGCCGACGGCAGCAGCGAGAAGCAGATCACGGTCATCCGCAAGGGGCGGACCCATACGCTTCTGGTGCGCATCGCCGCCGAGCGCGGCCGCGATCAAGGACAGAAGCCGAATTCGCGGCGGAGAGAAAGGACTCCTACGGTCTGGGCGCACAGTCACCCGGCGTCGCGAGCCGGACAGGATTGGATTCACGCCTCATCTCCGCTCCCCCTAGGGGCAAGAGCTGGGCGGGGCTCAAAACAAAGCTACGGCAGCACAAGGCCAGTATACCCGCGACCCGCGCAGGCTGGCTAGGGCTTTGGCGGGGGTGGCTTGTCTGTTGGCTGCGGCGGCGGCGGAGTAGCACTGGGCGGGACGGGGACATCCGTCGGCGCAGGGGACGTCGCTGTCGGCGGCTCCGCCGTCGGTACGTCGGTGGCCGTGGCCGGGGTGGTCGCCTCCGGCGATGGGGTCGCGGGCGGCTCGGATGTAGCCGTCGGCTCGATGGCTGTGGTAGCGGTCGTTGTTGGCGTCGTGGTGGCCGTCGACGTCACCGTCGGCGTGGCGGTGACGGTACCTGTGGCGGTAGCCGTAGCGGTCGGTGTCGCGCTGGTCCCATCGCCATCGAATGCGCCCGCGCCGCAGAGGGCCGCGAGCACCAGGATGATGAGGATCATCCCAACGCCAAACACGGCTAAGAGCGGTCCTCGGGGTCCTCCTTCGCTAAAGAAGCGCGCGATCCGTTCGCCGATGCCGTCTCCGCCACCCAGGGTGCCCAGGGAGACTGCGGCGGCAGGGGTGGCGGTTGGCGCGGCTGTGGCGGCAGGAGCAGGCGGAATGGCTGCCGCGGCCGGGAGCTGTCCGGAGCCGACGGCGGTGCGCAGCCGGTCAAGGATCGTGTCTTCCCATCCGGGCGGCGCCGGCACGGGCGTCAGCGCCCCGAGCAGCTCAACGCCGCCCGGCAAGCGTTCGCGAGTCGCCTGGCAAGTCTGGCAGCTTTGGAGGTGGCGGACGACTCGGCGGCCAAGCGATGTCGACCATTCGTCGTCCTGGCCGATCAGGTTTCCGATGACTCGTAGCGGTAACCGCCGCACAAATCAGGTAGCCGGACGGGTTTCCCCGCCCGGCCCCACCACCACCGCGTCCTGATGTAGAATCATCGTGACGTTGCTGGTGTCGCTGGCACCGCGTTGAATGAGCGAAATTGTTGTGTGAACTCAAACTTTTCTTTGCCGATGCCTATTTCGATTCTTGACCGACTCGGCATGTGGTTCCGAAAAGTGCCCCCGTCTAAAGTATCACGTGCCCTATCAACGATTGAAGACGCGGGAGGTACGATATCTGTCAAGGACCTTGAAGCACACTACCTAGCGGGGGGCGACATCCAAGCGTGCGCAGAAGCCATGAAGACGTCTCTCAGTGTTGGGGCGGATGCGGATTGGCGGTTGATAAACGCTGTTGACTTGGCCGGACTTGACGTCGATTCGCTTGCCCATGAGGCCGTGCAACAACGGACGTCGATGAGCAAGGTATTCGGTGATAGGCTGAAGGAACACTTTCGGGCATCCAGCAGCGAATAGACGATTCGCGTCATGTCGGCCAACAACGCACCGAGCGCAGAGTTCGGCATCCTTGCCGAATCGCCTTGAACGTGTAGTAACGGTCCAGCATTTGGTAAACTGAACTCATGCAAAGCCGTTTGATGTCGCAACCTGCGGCGACGGCGATGCGATACCGTTCGTCGCTCCAAGCTGATGCACCAATATCGCGTCACGAAGTATGACCCACGGTATCGCAAAAGCTCCGGAGCATTCACTCGTGACGACTGGATTTGCGTCGGTGACATTGGTAGCACCTTCAGCGGCACCGTTTTGACTGCTTCAGAGTATCTCGCTGTCGAGAATGCCTACGTTGCCTCTGCTTTGGCGTTCCTCGCGGAAACTGGAGTCGAATCGCTGGCGATTTGCTCGTTTGAAAACCACGGCAGTTACGCCAACTCGGAATTGTCGCTAGACGACGGTCGCGAGTGCTCGTTGCTTGAAGTCGCGGATATTGCTCGACTCAATCTACGGTCGTCGATCTGGTGTCGTCTTGTTGCCGACAACGCGTTTCTGCACTTTGGCTATGACTACTACATGTATGTGGGCGTGCCGACTTCGCGAGGCGTTCTGGCTTGTTCGTTGAACCGTTTGAATCTCCGTACCTCAAAACGTGAAACCGCCGAGTACGGCGGAACCGTCGTGAGACGTTAGTCGAATGAAGAATCCAACTGACGACCTGAAAAACCGACGTCCGGTTTGGGACGCTATGTCTGAGTTCTATCTTGATACGGAACTTGAGTCGGACGACCATAAACGCATCGCAAACGTGTTGCGATCGTCACCGTATTCTGCCTCTGAACTCGATCAAATCATGTTTGGTGAGGTGTATCCTGTTCTCATCGCTAACATGTGGAGCGTCGCGGGTGAATGGGCCGGGTTTGATCTCGATTCGTTACAGGATGCGATACTCGAACGGTTGTCGCGACGTTGGAAGTACCCTGCCGCATTCATACCGGGACGGTTCCTGGTTCGCGGGCAGTGGCGAACGGTAAAGCAAATGGTACGAACCGCGTCGTGATATAGAATCAACTTGACATTCGACGTGCCAGATGTCGCAGGCATCGCGTCGAACAAGCGGAACCGTTGGCCGATCAAGATGGGGCCGTTCCTTTCCCGCTATATTGCTGGCCAGCGCGTTGCCGTGTGGCGCGACCTCATTCGGCTTGGTCCCGAAGTCTTCCTGCCCATCTTACGAAAGGGCTGAGTCGTTTCTGAGTCATGCAGCCCAACAGCGCACTAGCCGCAGAGTTCGGCATCCATGCCGAATCGCCTTGAATGTTTGGCAGCGCGCCTTCATCTGGTAACATGAACATTTGCACAGCCTGTTTCCCGTCGCAACCAGCGGCGACCGGTTGTGGGGAAATGACGAAGTTTTTCTGAGTTGTCTTTCAGCCACTGCTTGGCCTACATGAACCAGAAAACCAAACGACCAAGACGCCGCTCTCGGTTGCGATGGATTGCTGCCGCGACCCTCGCCGTAATCCTACTCGCGGGTGGATACTGTGCGTATTCGATCTGGTCGTATTGGAACCCGGAAGGTTGGTCAGGCGAACATGCGATTCGCGTTACGTTGATTCCTCCGCCCGGCAAGGAGATCATCAGCGTTGGTTATTATGTTGATCCGACGATGTACTTCGGAAGCAAAAACGACCGCAAGGAATTTCATAGGTATGGGCGAGTTGGCTACGAGCGGCGGAATCCTCAATTGATGCGCGACGGTGAGTTCACGATTCATGTCGAATGCGGCGGTCTTCGCTGGCTTCACGGTGATAACGGCTACAACCAAAGACCGTCGACGATTCTCTTAATGGTGCTGATGAATGACGGGAACTTTGAGCACCTGCTGGGTCTTCCCAATTATTACAGCGAAAAACGAACCATCGTCCTCGATTTGGCAGACCCGCCCGACGACCTGATCGCGAAACGCGAAAAGCGCAAGCAGCGCTAGTGCCTTTCCCGCGATTCAATCGACGAACATCCTGCGTCTGCTAAAATGACTCGCGTGCACAGGCTGTCTCTTGTCGCAGCGTGCGGCGGCGACTTTGCGATCCCGTTGGGCGACGTATCTCAATGAGCTTCAACCTCGTTGTTTGGAAATGGACAGAAGACTACGACACGTCGGCCAAGCGACGAAAGCTAAAGACTAAGTACGGCGACGTTATGTCCGCTTTCGTCGAATCGGAATCGCATCCGGCAATGTGCGAACACGATTTTTCGTCATTTGTTGCCGATGTCGATTCTACGGTTGGCCCTTCGGTTGACGGTGAGTCATACATCCTGGAACCCTATCCGTGCGCCATTGTTTACAACATGGGTTATTCACGTGTCGAGGCACTTGTGCCCGTGATTGGCAATCTCGCTCGCAAGCACGGACTGACATCAGCCGAATGCTGATTGCCGGTCGCACAACAGCGCGGGGCCGCTGGGTTCTCGCTTTGCTCGAATCACCTTGGTCTTTGCGTTACGTGGCCAACCTTCGATAGAATGAAATGCTGATTCAAGCGTGGTCCTAACTGGACGGTCCGGTGACGGCCTCGCGTTCCGTTGGGCGGGCGAAGCTATGAAGTTTTCACTCTCGAATCTTTTATTGGTAACCGCTCTGATAGCTGCGTGCATTGGTTGGTGCGTAGATCGTAGCCGGTTAGCTACCGAGGTTGTTGACCTGAATGAAGAATGTATGCAAATGATGGAGCGCGCTACTCAACTCCCATCTGGTATGAGGGTCTCTGATTGGAGAAGCGATCCCTCTGATCCTGGTCGCGTCTACAATTTCAACATAGCGGCCGATAGAGCCACATACAGAGAGAACTATCCGTCGAAATTCCGTCGCAAGATGTTCTGGGAGCTGGACGGAAACGGAGAGTAATTAGATTGCTTGTCCTAAGCGACGCGGCAACCAAATTAGGTAGCCGGACGGGTTTCCCCGCCCGACCCCAACACCACCGTACGTGCGGGTCCGCACCACCCGATTCGCCGCAGTGGAGCCAACTTTGCCTTTTGCTTCCTGCGGCGTCGATTTGGTAAGCTGGCTGTTGTTCAATAATCTCTGTCGTCGCCACGGCGGTGACGGCTCACGCTTTCCGTTGGGCGACTCACGTGCCATCAAAACCTCGCAAGTTTGACTTTTTTCGGGGCGATGTTTGCCTTGGTGTCGTCACCCTCGCTCCAAATGAATGTGACTTTCCTTGGTTCGTCGGATACTTGACACCGAATTCAGCGTTCGGCGAATTCAAGCCGCTATTCGACAAAGAGGCGGAACTGTCTCGCCTCGCAAATGACTCCGAAGAATACAACGAAGAGGCTCAAGACGCGGCGGATAGAATCCTCGATGACATCATGGAACCGGGCATTCGATTTCGCGCGCATCACAATGGAGAATGGAGCGAGGTTCTCGGTCTCGGCATCGAAGGTGACAGGGTTGGCTGGCGTTAACCGCCGCACAAACAGGCCAACATTTTTCAGGAGAGAAACCATGACGACAGGACAGAAAGACAATCTTTTGCAGACTAAGTTAAACCTCGCCGCCAAGTATCGAAGACTCGCCACGATAGCGAAAAGTAA
>JADFIX010000356.1 GCA_022566435.1 Planctomycetota bacterium | reverse complement strand
GAAGTACTCGCGCCCGTCGATCCAGGTAGCTTCGCAGCGGCTGAACGTGGAAAGCGGATCGCCGGACCATATGACGAAGTCTCCGTCCTTGCCCGCCTCGAGCGAGCCGACGCGATCGGCGATGCCGAGCTGGACGGCCGGGTTCAGCGACACGAACTTGAACGCCTCCTGGGGGCTGAGGCCGCCGTATTTGACCGCCTTGGCGGCTTCCACGTTCAGGCGCCGCGCCAGCTCGTTGCTGTCGGAGTTGAAGCTCACGACCACGCCGACGTCGTGCATGATCGAGCCGTTGTCGGGGATCGCGTCCTGCACCTCCACCTTGTACGCCCACCAGTCGCTGAAGGCGGAGCCGCCCAACGCGTGCTCGCGGATGACCTCGGCCACCTTGTAGCCCTCGAGCACGTGCTGGAAGGTGCCTATCTTGAAGCCGTGGTCGCCGGCCACGCGGCACAGCATCAGGATCTCGTCCTGGCGGTAGCTGTGGCAGTGGACCAGGCGCGTGCCGGCCAGGACCTCAGCCAGCGCCTCCAGCTCCAGGTCGCGCCGGGGAGGCAGGCCCTCACGGCCCGCCGCGTCCCACGCCTTCCACTCCGTGGCGTAGTCGCGCGCGGCGTCGAAGCGATCGCGGATGTAGGTCTCCACGCCCATGCGCGTCTGGGGATAGCGCGTCTTGTGACCCTCGCCCCAGTTGGACTGCTTGACGTTTTCGCCGAGCGCGAACTTGATGCCCTGCGGCGCGGCCTCGAAGTGCATGTCGTCGGGATGCCGTACGCCCCAGCGCACCTTGTTGATCTGGTTCTGTCCCCCGATCGGGTTGGCGGAGCCGTGCAGGCTGTTGACGCAGGTGACGCCGCCCGCGAGTTGGCGGTACCAGCCGATCGAATCGGGGTTGGTCACGTCGCCGATGCGCACCTCGGACGTGCAGGCCTGCGTGCCCTCGTTCACCCCGCCCGAGATCCCAGTGTGCGAATGGCAATCGATCAGCCCCGGCGTGACGAACTTGCCGCTGGCGTCGATCACCCGGAAGTCGGCGGCCGTCTCCTCATCACGCCGCTCCCCGACGTAAACGATCTTGCCGGCCACGATGGTCATTGCGATTCGAACATCGCCGAGACGGGTAGGCGGAAGCGAGAACGGATCGTCTTTCAGAACCACAAGATCAGCGAACTTGCCCGGCGCGATGGTCCCGAGCCGATCCTCGCGTTGAATCGCGCGGGCCGGCGAGAGGGTGTATGCTTCGAGGGCCTCTTCCAGACTGATCGAGTGCGACGGTAGCCAGACCTTACCATCAAGCGTTGTCGCATTGACCGCAGACGCGATGCCCACGAAAGGATTGATTGAGACGACGGGCCAATCGCTACCGAAGCAGAGATTCGCCCCGGCGTCGAGCAGCTGTCGAAAGGCATAGGACCCGTTCAGCCTTGCCCCATCGAGCGCCTTGTCAGCATAGCGTCCGTCGTCGGCCTTGTGGAACGGCTGCATCGAAGGCACCACCCCCAGTTTCGCAAAACGCGCAATGTCAGAAGGGAGCAGATGCTGGGCATGTTCGACTCTGTGGTGGGCATCGCGACGACCGTTGGCCTTCGATGCCGCCTCGTAGGCATCCAAAGCCAGATGGTTCGCCTGGTCGCCGATGGCGTGAATCGCAAGCTGAAGTCCTCTTGCGTCCGCCAGCGCCACCACGCGACGAAACTCGGCGGGCGGATCGGCCATGGCGTGCAACTGACCGCGGGGATACGGCGTGTCGGACGTGGAATCCAGGTACGGCTCTTTCATGTAGGCGTTGCGACTCCCGAGCGAACCGTCCATATAGCCTTTGAATCCCGCGAGGCGAAACATGTCGCTCTGGTGTGTGTAGGTGGCGACGTTTTCCAAGAATGCCAGCCAATCGTCGACACTGAGATACGCCGTGACGCGGACGGTCATCGCGCCATCCGAATCGGCCAACCGAAAGGCATCCAGATCCCCCGGTTCGCACATGTCGTGGACGGATGTCACGCCAAGCGAATTGGCGTGCGCCATGGCTTTGCGAAGGGCTTCGTACCGTTCGGCCGTCGACGGCTCCGGGATCAGGGCGCTGACCAAGCCGGCGGCCGATTCCTTGAGAATGCCGGTAGGTTCCCCCGTGGCCGGATCGCGTTCGATTTCACCGCCCTGCGGGTCTTTCGGTCCTTTTGCATCGATCCCGGCCAAGCGTAAGGCGACGGAATTCGCCAAGGCCGAGTGACCGTCCATTCTCGAAAGGAGAACAGGCACCTTACCGGTGACCGGGTCGATCCAACTCCGATGGGGTGGGGTGGGATCCGTCCAGCTTTCGACACTCCAGCGGCCGCCGAGCACCCACTCGCCGGGTTGCTTGGCCTTTGCGGCTGCGGCAATGGCCTGAATGAACTCGGACTTGTTGCGGACCTGGCGAAGTGCCAGTCGGCCCATTTGAAAACCGCCGCTGACCATGTGGGTGTGGCTGTCCGTGATACCGGGAATAATACGGCGTCCGCCGACGTCGATCACCCGTGTGGCTTGTCCGACATATCTGCGGATCGTAACGTCATCGCCAACCGCTAGAATCTTGTCGTCAATGACCGCAATGGCCGACGGAGGTGCCGGTCCATTGGGGGGTCGGTCTTGGGCGTCTCTCGGCGTCCAAATCCTCGCGTTGAGCAGAACGAGCGACGGTTCGGGCTCCTTGGTACCGACATCACCAGCGCGCTCCGTCGCTTCGGAACGAATTGTCGACGAGAACAAGAGGGCGAGTAAGACGACCAGGAGAAATCTACCGGGTCCATACTTCGGACGAGGAAACAGCGCCTTGGCGTCCATGATGCGTATCGCTCCGTGACAGGCCACCCGCCGGGATCGGACCACGCCGACTGCTCGACCCATAGGATGATAGCTCGCAATTCTAGCACGTCGGGGCTAGGAGTAAAACCCCGCTACCCTACTCGCCTCCTCGGTTCCTCGGTCCGCAGGGTGGCGGTTTTTCAACGGATCGGGCGACTGCCTTTATCAATTCGTTCGAATGAGGGAAACTGGACCGATCGTGATTTGGCAAGAATGGGGCGGATATCGCCCGGAAGCGTTTTCATCGACCGAGCCCGGAAAAAGGCAAGCCGTGAAAACGCATAAGCTGCAAGGCGTAGGATAGAAGTGTGGAATGGGAACGAGAATCAGTGGACGCGTTCGTGATTCGCAATGCCCGGGTTATCGACCCGTTCAGCGAGCGTGACGAAGTCTCCGATGTGGTCGTCGTGGACGGTATTGTGGCCACCGGCACGCCGCGTGACGCCATGGTAATCGACGGCAGCGGCTTGATTGTTTGTCCGGGGTTATTAGATATCCATGTGCATCTACGAGAACCCGGGCAAACGCACAAAGAGACGATTGCCACCGGGACGGCCGCCGCGGCTGCCGGCGGATTCACTTTTGTCGCCGCCATGCCTAACACCCAGCCACCCGTCGACAATCCGGATATCGTCGCGGCGATACGCCGGTCAGCCCACCAAGCGGACCATTGCGAGGTTGGCCCCGTCGCGGCCATTACGCAAGGTCGTCACGGTCGCGCCATTGTCGATTTCGAATCCCTCGCCCAGGCGGGTGCCGTCGCTTTCAGCGACGACGGTACGGGCGTCGAGGACGATCAAGTCATGAGGGAGGCATTCCGTGCGGCGGCGCGTGTCGGGTCCGTGCTGATTCAACACTGCGAATATGTTGAGATTTCCGCAGGCGGGGTCATGCACCTCGGCGAAATATCGCGACGACTAGGTTTTCCGGGTCTCGATCCTCGGTCCGAAGAAGCCATGATCGAGCGTGATCTTGAATTGTGTGAAGAAACCGGCGGACGGTATCACGTGGCCCACATTTCGACAGCACGTGCGGTGGAGATGGTCCGAAATGCGAAGAACAAGGGCCTTCCAGTCACAACCGAGGTCTGCCCGCACCACTTGATCCTGACGGATGAGGCGTGTGCGAACGCCGATCCGAATACGAAAATGCACCCGCCCTTGCGACGAGATGAGGATGTGGAGGCCTGCCGCACCGGGCTTGTCGATGGCACCATTGATTGTATCGCGACCGACCATGCCCCACATGGGGCTGATGAGAAAGCCAAGGGGTTCCTGTCAGCTCCACCCGGCATCGTTGGGCTCGAGACGGCCATCCCACTGGCGCGACTCGCGATGATCGAATCAGGGCTCGCGGACTGGGCCGATTTAGTCCGGTGGTTCTCGAAAGGGCCCGCCGAGGTGCTCGGTTTGGGTCGTCCTCCGATACAGCCTGGGCATTCTGCGAACCTGACCGTCTTGGATCCGAACCGGGGCTGGAAGATAGACCCAGCGACTTTTCGCTCGAAAAGTAGGAATACGCCGTTCGCAGGATGGGATGTTATAGGTCGCGCATGGGGTTCGATTCGTGGTCGATGCGTTCTTCATGACCCGGGAGACTCGCAACGACGGCCCTTGGACGGTGGGATCGAATGACTCGTGACCTAAGAGCCATCATTGAAGTCCGAGCGTCCGATAGCCTGTCGAATGGTGGGAAAACGACATGAATCCAATGACTCAGGTTGGTGCTGGACACCGCACTCGTTTTGCCCTATAATGGCTCGACCGGTTGATATCGTCGAATCTTGGCGGCAATCGGTCGACAGGGGTTTAGTATTCTGAGTTTTGAGTTTGTCCTTGGATGACTAGAGCATTCGTGCTTGACTTGGGTCGACCCTTGCAAAGTAGCATCTGACGGGGAGTTGCGATCGTTTATTATTGGACTTTCGCATCAGGGGGATTCTGGGTATCTTCAGGGATCGCGCTAATCACCGGGCAACTCTCGCGTCGATTGCTACACCAAGACACGCACGATTTCGCTTGGCAACGAACGCCGGGTACGTTGTGCGAACGAATCATTGAAAACCGCGACCCGAACTGATACGATTGGGCACGCACGGGTGGCTCGGTGGAGTTCCTGTGAACAGCGATTGGATAGAAGGGGAATTAGTGATGAGGAAATCGGTCATGAACAAGAGAATCTTCTGTGTCGCCGTCGGGCTAATGTCGGCCTGCACGTGGGCTGAAATAAACCCAATATTCAAATTGTGGGTCTCGGAAGTCTATGAGGTCAACCCGGACGGCACGTACACGCCGAAGTGCGGTGGCGGTTGTCCGACACAGAACTTGCAGATCGGGATTGCAATGCCCGGTGATCTGATCAATATCGAAGTGACGGTGGAAGGCTGGGACGCCTCTACGGACTCCGGTAGGTGCCATCCGGAAAAAGAAGTTTGTAGCGTCTCGGCCCAAGACTGTGTTGACTCTCACTGCTCGGGGGAAGTAACCCGTGGGCAGTGCACCGCCGACAGCAATTGCTTTCTCCCTGATAC